>JAIOSZ010000116.1 GCA_021107335.1 Desulfuromonadaceae bacterium
CTACCATCACCACCCTATTATCAACTCACTTGGTCCATGCGGCGGCCTCACGGTCTGGACCCCCAGACCGCCGAGGGGCGAGGGGCGGGCGCTGGTGGTGCCGTCGTGGGCCTACACGATGGTCTTGCACAGGGCCAGTCCCAGTCCGGCGCCGCCGGTTCTTCGGCTGCGCGAGTTTTCGACCCGGAATAATCGGTCAAAAAGGCATTCCATTTTATCCTTCGGCACACCCGGAGCCGTATCCTCGAAATGAATAGCGGTGCGACCGGCGTTTTGCGTCGCTCGTACCTGTAGTTTGCCACCCTCCTCGGTATATCGCAGGGAATTTTCCAGCAGGTTGCTGAACAATTGATGAAGCCGACGGCTGTCTGCAAGTATGGGCAGGGGAACGTCCGTTGGAATCGTACAGGTCAGCTGAATGCCCCGATCTGCAAATTCCCCTCGAAAGGGTTCGATGGCCTGGCGCAAAGTCTCGCCGAGGTCGGTCGGTTCCTTGCGATAGCTCAGGGCATTGATGTCGGCCAGAGATAGCTGATAGAGATCTTCCACCAGCCGATTCAGGTGCATGACCTCGTCGTGGAGCATGGTCAGTGATTGAGGAGACTGGGGGCGCACACCATCCTGCAAAGCTTCAATTTCACCCCGCAGTACGGCCAGGGGGGTGCGCAACTCGTGAGAGATATCGGCCACCCACTGACGGCGCAGCTGCTGGTTCTTTTCCAGGGTTTGCGCCAGGCTATTAAAATCTTGAGCGAGTTGGTCGAGCTCGTCCGATGTGCCTGCTGAAACCCGGGTGTCGTATTGCCCGGCGGTGAGTAAATGAGTGGCTGCAGCTAGATTAGTGATGCGACGAACCAGGCGTTGGGCCAGAGGGATGGAAAACAGCGCCGCTACTGCTGCCATGATCAGCGCGATGACAGCGAAGGAACGGCGCTGTTTCTGCACGAACTGTTGCTGCTGCGGGTTGACGATGTTTTTAGGTGGCAGAAGGCCCAGATAACCGATGGTTACACCGCCTACGGTGAGGGGTTTGGGGGCAGTATTCAGCCGGTAGCGACGGGGGCCGAAAATTTGCTCTTGGTCAGTATCCAGCAGCACCACGCGCCGTTCAAACTGATGAGGGGACTGGCGCATTATCCTTCGCAGCGGCCAGGCATCTGGGGCGGCGTCCTTCGCTAGACGTTCATCCCTTTTTCTCAATGGGCGGGGGCGGGGAAGATCCTCGGGCAGGGTGTCTGCTAGCAGCCGGAACCAGGCTGCGGGGTTGTCCCGCAGAAACTCCCAGCTGCCGTGGCTGCTATAGGCGGTTTGCAGATTGTCGCTCAGTTGTACCAGCCGAGCCTGCTCAATGTTGTTGATGTAGTGGAGGAAACCACGGTTAAAACTGATCTGCATGACCAGGAACATGCAGCCGACCAAGGTGCAGGTCGCCAATAGAAAAGCCAGAAACAGGCGGTATTTGATGCTGATTTTCATCGGAGGACCTTTGGAATAGGAAGGTTTATATTTTTTAGTAACACATTCGGGGCAACCCATTCTAGCTGTATCCCGATTATTCTGACATTTTCACATTTCTTTCATATTTGCTGCATGATTGTCCGATAAAACTATATCCGTCACCAGGGATAAACCCCGGTCGAATTGGCAGTCATCGTGATCGTAACAATGACGCCGGGCTAAATATCGCATAGAAGATCGGGACTTGTTGGTCGCCGGTCCGCAACCAAAGGAGAAACAGAATGAAAAAGCGAATGATGTTGACGGTCTTGTGCGGAACGCTGTTGCTGGGCACTGGCTGGGTAGCTATGGCGGCCCCAGGGGCCGGCCGAAATATGGCCGACGGTCCGATGCGGGGCAAGGCCAATGCCTGCCAAAAAAATGTTAAACAGGACCACTGGGCACGGTTGACCCAGAAACTCGATCTCAGCCAAGCCCAGCAGCAAGAAGTACAGAAGCTGACAGACGCTAATCGCGAGCAGGCTCAGGAACTGCGTGGGCAGATGATGGAACTTAGCCGGAATATGCGTCAGGCCATGCAACCGAAAACCTTTAACGAAAAGGCCTTGCGTAAACTGGCCGCCGATAAAGCTGAAATCCAGACCGAATTAATGGTCAGCCGGGCCAGCACTCACAGTAAAATCTATGCCCTGTTGACCCCCGACCAGCAGGAATTGGCCGATCTCGCCTGTAACTTACGCCGTCTGCAGGGCAACGGACAAATGGGCGATCGGGGAAACGGACCCAAAGGGGACCGGTCCTGTCCGAATCCCAGGGGACCTAGAGGTCCGCAGCGTTAGGAATAGATCGTATAGCAAGGGATAGTGCTAGTGTAGATCCCTCTGCTGCTGTGGCGCTTATTATAAAAAAAATGGGCCGGCTTCCCCGTGTGGAAGCCGGCCCATTTTCTTGTTGGCAAGAGATCATCAGTTCACTGTCAAACAATACGCTTGCAGTTGAGAGTGCATTGGGGGCATTGATCCGAGGGGTGTTCAGGTGCGGCGAGATGAAATTTAGAGCGTCGCACCACAGTACTTGCAGTGACTTGCGTCGGCTTCGTGTCCTTCGGCGCTACACTCGGGACAGGCCTGGGTCGATACTTTGCGGCTGAAGGTTTGGGACATTTCCACGGTGACGATGCCGGTGGGCACGGCGATGATGGCGTAGCCGAGGATCATCACCAGTGATGCCAGTGCTTGGCCAAGAGCCGTCTGTGGTGAGATGTCGCCGTAGCCGACAGTGGTGAGGGTGACGATCGCCCAATAGATGCTGCGTGGAATACTGGTGAAACCATTAGCCGCGCCTTCGATAACGTACATCAGCGAGCCAAAGATAACCACCAGGGTCAGTACCGTGAAAAGAAAAACAGCGACCTTGCGACCGCTGGCCCGCAAGGCCTGCATGAGCAGCCTCGCTTCTCCGAGATAGGAGACCAGTTTCAGAATCCGAAAGATGCGCAGGATGCGTAGAATGCGGATCACCAGCAGATACTGGCTGCCCGGCAGAATCAGACTGAGGTAGGTCGGAATGATCGCCAGAAGATCGACCACGCCGTAAAAACTGACCACGTATTTGAGTGGCCGGCCGACGCAAAGCAGTCGCAAAATATATTCGACGGTGAATAGCAGGGTGAAAACCCACTCGATCACGAGAAGCAGTTGGCCGTACTGCAACTGCACCGCGCCCATGCTGTCGAGCATCACTGCGGCAACGCTGGCCAGGATGCTGACGATGAGCAATACGTCAAAGCCTTTCCCTGTCGGGGTGTCGGCTTCGAAGATCACTTCATGCAGAACCGTTCGCCAGCCGTTGCGCTGCTGCGGCGTTTCGTAACGATCATTTTTCAACCAGCCCATCCCAAGCCTCCAGTAATCGATTCTTAACTCAGAGCACAATATTAAAAGGTGGCGAAACGTTCGCGCCAAATTTATTGCCCGTTTCCCCTATGAAAACTGCACTGTGTCCATCCAAAGTTTCCTGATGGACACTAGCTATATTTCGCTTCGTCGCCGAATGGGCTTTCAGTGGTTGGCACCCGTTCGGCGAGGGCCAGCAGCAGGTCCGTTTTGGCCAGACTGCCCAGCAACCGTAACGATGGGCCGTCGGCTACCACCGGTAGCCGCTCCCCCGAATAATGGCGGAACCGCTCCAGGGCCTCCTCCAGGGAGGCAGAATAGGTGATCCGTGGCGGACCGTCGGTGAGCAGATCCTGGGCGATGACCAGGTTGTCCAAGGACGAGCTGCCAAGATATTGTTTGATGTCCTGCAGGCCCACGGCGCCAAGGTAGATCCCCTGTCCATTAACCACATAAAGGTAGTGGTAGGCATGCAGGATGAAATGTTTTGCTATCTGGTTGAAGGGGGTATCCGGGCGAACCTGCGCCGGATTGGATTTCATCAGTCCGCCGACTTTCAACAGGGCCAATTGACGCTGGGAGTAGCCGGCGCCCTTGCGCTGTAGTGAGGTGCTGTAGATGGAGCTGCCCTCGATACTCAGGGCGGTGAAATGAGCCAACACGCAACCGAGCATCAGTGGCAGGATCAGCTGGTAGTCGAGGGTCATTTCGAAGATCATGATAATGGCCATCAACGGTGCGTGGGTGGTGGCCGCCAGCACCATGCCCATGCCGGCCAGGGCCAGGGCGCCCGGCGCCGGTAGCCCGCCGAGTCCCAGTCCGGCGCAGCCATGGCCGAACAGGTAGCCGACGCTGGCGCCGACGAATAGGGTTGGGGTAAAGACCCCGCCGACCGCGCCGGAACCGAAACTGGCGCAGGTAG
>JAIOSZ010000181.1 GCA_021107335.1 Desulfuromonadaceae bacterium
GGTACGGTGCTGCGTTACGCTCAAGAAGCCGCGGAGTTTTTGGTGCAACACCGGGTGAAGATGCTGGTGGTGGCCTGCAATACCGCTTCGGCGGTGGCGGTGGATTCCATTGAGCAGCGCTTTAGTCTGCCGGTGGTTGGAGTGATTGAGCCCGGTGCTCGCAAGGCGGCGGCCGTCACAAAGAATCGCAGGGTCGGGGTGGTCGGCACCGAAGGTACGATTCGCAGCGGTGCTTACAGCCGGGCGATCCGCGCTGTCGATGCGGAGATTGAGGTCTTTTCTGCCCCCTGTCCCCTGTTCGTGCCCCTGGCTGAAGAAGGCTGGGCCGATCACGAAATCGCCAGTCTGGCCGCTCGGGAATATTTGGCGCCGTTGATCGCGCAAAATATCGACACCCTGGTGCTGGGCTGCACTCACTATCCGCTGTTGAAAAAGACCTTGCAACAGGTGCTTGGTCCGCAGGTGCAGTTGATCGATTCGGCGGCAGAAACGGCCCATCTAGTGGCCGGTCTGCTCGGTGAACAAAATGTTTTACGCAGTAGCGAGGTGTTTCCTCCCCGTTATTTTGTGACCGATGAGTCGACTCGGTTTAAGCGGGTCGGCGGCGCCTTTGTCGGCGCCAAGTTGCACGATGTGACTCAGGTCAACCTGGAACCGTAGCGGGAAATATAGGGTTTGGTCTTTGTGCTAAAATTGATGGCGTTGCAAAAAGACTGCTCTACTACTTTGCCATCCTATAAACTTTTGCGAATACATCAAAACTTTTGAGCAGTGTTTAATTGGATCACTGCTTCGGATACCGGAGAAGGGGACGAAAGATGAAGCTACCGTTTGCCAAGGATCGCCTGCTGCTGCTCGCTTTCGTTCTGATCCTGTTGGTTTTTGGCGGTTTGATCGGGCGCAAATATTGGATAAAGACCCATCCTGCTGAGATCCCTACGGTCACTGACCAGGCGGAACCTGCAGGCCTGCGGGATGTGGTTCTCTATTTCGGCGATCCAGCTGGGGTTGTGTTGTTGGCCGAAACTCGCGAGATCTCGGGATGCCAGGATGGTCAAGCCTGTCTTGAGGCGACTCTACAGGCTCTCATCGACGGTCCTATCGGCGATCTGGTGCCGATCCTTCCGGACCAGACCCGGTTGCTATCCATCACTGAACAGGATGGTCTGGCGACGGCCGATTTTAGCCGCGAATTGATTAGCGGTCATCCCGGCGGCAGCGTTTCGGAACTCTTTACCGCCTATGGGCTGGTCAACACCCTGGCAGAGAATTTCCCCTATATTCGACAGTTACGCATTCTGGTAGAGGGTGAGGTTGTCCCCAGTCTCAAGGGACACGTTGATCTGCGCCAGCCAATCAGCGCCGATTTCCGATTTACCAGCCAACCGGAGCAGGCCTTACCTGTGGAGCAGATGCTGGATGCTGTCGAAGAATCCATGCCGTTGTCAGAAAGGGAACAAGAATGATCGATTTTCGTACCGCGCTGCAAGAGCGGGTGCTCGTACTGGATGGCGCCATGGGGACTCTGTTGCAGGAGCGAGGCCTAAAGCCCGGCGGCTGTCCCGAAGAGATGAATCTGACCGCCCCCGAGGTGGTGACGGGAATTCATCGCGAATATGCCGAAGCCGGTGCCAATATCGTCGTGACCAACAGTTTCGGTGGCAGCCGCATCAAGTTGGACCATTACGGCCTGGCTGATCGGGTCACCGAAATCAATACCCTTTCGGTGGAATTGGCCCGTAAAGCGGTGGGCGCGGATGGATTCGTAGCGGCTTCTATGGGGCCGACCGGTCGTTTTCTTGAGCCGGTTGGTGATGCTTCCTTCGACGAAATGGTCGAGGTGTTTGGCGAGCAGGTGCGGGCTTTTGCCGCAGCCAAAGCCGATCTGATTACCTTGGAAACCTTTCTCGATATTGCCGAGTTAAGGGCTGCGGTCATCGCCTGCCGGGAGTTTTCCGACCTGCCGGTCATGGCCCTGATGACCTTTGAAGACGGTGGCCGTACGGTGCTCGGCACCTCGCCGCAGGCTGCTGCGGTGACCCTCGATGCTCTAAAGGTCGATGTCATCGGTTCCAACTGTGGACTCGGTGTGGACGGTATCTTTGAGGTGCTGGAGCAGATGCGACAAGTGACCAACCGGCCCCTCATCGCTCAGGCCAATGCCGGGCTGCCCAAGCTCATTGACGGTGAAACGGTCTTTAACGCGACTCCCGTCGAAATGACCGCATATCACGAAAAAATGATCGCCCTCGGCGTACGGGTGATTGGCGGTTGCTGTGGTACCACGCCGGCCCATATTCAGGCCATGAGCAAGGCTCTGGAGGGCAGGGATCAGTCTTGGACTCCTCCACCACGGCGCTGCTTTCTTTCGAGCCGCACGGCGATTACGGCAGTGGGTGGCGAGGCGCCCTGCGCTATTATCGGCGAGCGTATTAATCCCACCGGCCGCAAGACCTACGCCGCCGAGCTGCGTGACGGCAAGACGGCTTATGTTCGCCGCGAAGCCCAAGAACAGGTGGCTGCTGGCGCTCATTTGCTTGACCTTAATTGCGGCGCTCCGGGCGTCGACGAGCCGGCGGCCCTGGAGAGAGCGGTGCTGGCCGCAGCCGGTGTGGTCGCCCAGCCGCTGGTACTCGATTCCTCCGATCCCGTAGCTCTGGAACGCGCCCTTAAGGTCGCCGACGGCAAGGTGCTGATTAACTCGGTAAACGGCGAGGAAAAGAGTCTTAAGGCGGTTCTGCCCCTGGCTGCCAAGTACGGCGCGGCGGTCATCGGCTTGGCGCTGGATGGTGGCGGCATTCCGGAGACGGCTGCTGAGCGATTGGCGGTAGCCGAGGATATTCTGGCAGCTGCTCTGCTGGCCGGTCTGTCCCGCGAGGACGTCATCATTGACTGTCTGACCCTAACCGTCTCTGCCGAGCAGAAGCGGGCCATGGAAACCATTCATACCCTGCGCCTGGTTAAAGAGCGCCTTGGTCTGGCCACGGTGCTGGGGGTTAGCAATATCTCCTTTGGTCTGCCCTGTCGGCCAATTCTGTCCGCGACCTTTTTCGCCATGGCCTTAGAAGCGGGTCTTGGTGCCGCCATCATTAATCCCAAAGATGCAGAGATGATGGACGCCTATCGCTCGGAGATGGTGCTGCTTGGCAAGGATCTGCGGGCCGAAGCTTATATTGACGCCTACAGCGATGTGCAGTCCACTCAAGGGCCGGTAGCGGCCCTGGGCGAGCAGGCACCCATTCGCGAGCGGCTGGCCGCGGCTATTATCAAGGGCGACCAGGATGGCGTGGTGGAGCTGATCGAAACGGCTTTGGCCGAAGGTCTGAGTGCCAGCCAGATCAGCAACGAAGGATTGATGATGGGCCTAGAGGAAGTCGGTCGCCGGTTCGGCGCCAATCAGGTCTTCCTGCCACAGGTCATGCTCTCGGCAGAGACCATGCAGACTGCCTTCGGCCGTCTTAAGCAGGAGTTGACGGATGAAGAGGCAGTCGGTCTCGGTCGGATCCTCATGGCCACAGTGGAAGGGGATATCCACGATATCGGCAAAAACATCGTCTGTACCTTGCTTGAGAACCACGGTTTCGAAGTTATCGATCTGGGCAAGAATGTCTCGGCTGCGACCATCGTTGAGCAGGCTCAGAAGCTCAAGGTCGATGCCGTCGGTCTGTCGGCCCTGATGACCACCACCATTCAACAAATGGAGGTAACCATCGAGGCCCTGCGCGAGGCTGGGGTTAAGGTCTTCACCATGGTCGGTGGGGCGGTGGTGACTCAGGAGTATGCCGATTCAATCGGTGCCGATCTCTATGCAAAAGATGCCCTAGAGGCGGTGGATAAAATCAAGCTCTTGTTGAAAAAGTAGTTCAGCAAATGCGAAGTTCCTTTTTTCCTTTAGCGGGGTAAAGACCTATTGGTTGGCGGATTTAATCATAACTTTCGTTATAAAGGCGAAACCTTCCATATTCAGACTGAAGATGGCGGGCAAAAGAATCCGCGCATCGTCACGCAGCTCTTTCGCGGTGGCACGGTGCTCGGCTCGCAGAAGCAGTCCTACGATGAGCTTTTCGGCCTTGTCGATCTCAGTCAGCAGGTCGAGAGTCGCATGCAGGAGCAGCATAAGGAAATGCTGCGGCGACTGCGTAGTGGCGAATTTGATGAAACCATTGCCACCTTGGTCGCATCGGCTCCAGCCCAAGACTCTCCGCCTGAGGAACAGGCGGACGCTGCCGAGTCGGAACCACAGGAAGCGGCGGAACTGCCCATCGATATCGACGACCTGGTGTTTGCCTATCTGTCTGGAAACGACAGTCGCTACCAGCCTCATTAACAGGGGGCAGAGGCATCCACTCGTGGTTTTTTCAGCACCGCTTGAGCCATCGTCCCGTTGAAATACCAAAATCTAGACGCTTAGGAATGCCCGTCTGATTTTCAGCGCCCATCCAAGGAGCTTCGCAGAGCATTTATCACGGCTTTGCTCATCGATTTTTGGCCGCGACCATTGGTCGTTCGCCGTACCGGCCTGCCAGTAGAAGGCAGACCAGCAACCAGGAAAGGAAGTTTTCGTCAGATGTTGACAGATCAGCAAATCCGGGAACTGGAAGACACCGCCCGGCACCTTCGGGTGGAAGTCCTTAAGATGCTCCATACCTCTCAGTCGGGGCATACCGGCGGCAGCTTGTCGGCCATCGATGTCATGACCGTTCTTTATTATCAGCGGATGCGCCACGACCCGAGCAACCCCGCCTGGGAAGATCGCGACCGCTTCGTGCTCTCGAAGGGGCATGCGGCTCCGGCTCTTTATGCCTGCCTGGCCGGTTGTGGCTATTTCCCTCGGGAAGACCTGAAGACTCTGCGCCGTCTGGGCAGCCATCTGCAGGGTCACCCTGACATGAACAAGACTCCGGGGGTGGATGTCTGCACCGGTTCCTTGGGTCAGGGCATATCCCAGGCCGTAGGCTTGGCTATGGCGACGCGATTGGCCGCCCGGCCATCCCGGGTCTATACCCTGCTCGGCGATGGGGAGGTTCAAGAAGGTCAGGTCTGGGAAGCGACTATGAGCGCCGCCCATTATGGGCTTGGTAATCTGTGCGCCATTGTCGATCAGAACGGATTACAGATCGACGGAGCGACTGAAGATGTGATGAACGTCGGTCCCCTGGGTCCAAAATTCCTGGCTTTCAACTGGCATGTGCTGGAGGTGGACGGCCACGATATTCAGGCCATCAGCCGAGCTTTGGACGAGGCCGAAGCAGAGACTGAGCGACCGACGGCGATCATTGCCCGCACTGTAAAGGGCAAGGGCGTGTCTTTCTTCGAACACAAGGCCAGCTATCACGGCGTGCCTCCGAATGATGATGAACTGGAGCGAGCCCTGGCGGCCTTGGCTATGCGCTGAGTCGATTGCTGGGATGGCCCCTGCGGGCCGTTAATTTTAGAACAGGATTCTTTGCGGTCAGACCGCAAGTATTTATAAAGAAAAGAGGGTAGCAGTGAGCGAAAAAATTGCAACCAGAGACGTTTACGGCCAGACGCTGGTGGAATTGGGTCGGGAAAACAGCAAGGTGGTCGTGCTCGATGCGGATCTGTCCGGTTCGACCAAGACCAAGTTGTTCTCCAAGGAATTTCCCGAGCGCTTCTTCAACGCCGGTATTGCCGAGGCCAACATGACCGGCATGGCTGCGGGGCTAGCCGCCGGGGGTATGATTCCCTTTGCTTCGACCTTTGCCGTGTTTGCCGCCGGTCGGGCTTTTGAGCAGATCCGCCAGTCCGTTGCTTATCCGGGGATGAACGTTAAAATTGTCGCTACTCACGGCGGCATTACCGTCGGTGAAGATGGTGGCTCTCATCAATCGGTGGAGGACCTGGCCATTATGCGCAGTCTGCCGAAAATGACCGTGCTCTGCCCGGCCGATGGTCCGGAGACAGGCGCTGCCATTCGCGCTGCGGCTGCCTATGATGGACCGGTTTACGTACGTCTCGGTCGTGGCAAGGTGCCGGTGGTCTTCGATCAGGATTGCGACTTTACCATCGGCAAGGGGGTAACCCTGCGGGACGGCAGCGACCTGACTTTTATCACTACCGGGCTGATGACTGCCGAAGCTCTGTTGGCCGCGGACATTCTGGCCGCAGAAAACATCTCGGCCCGCGTGGTGCATCTCGGTACCATCAAGCCCATCGATATCGATCTGGTGCTCAAGGCGGCAAGGGAAACAGGGGCGATTGTTACCGCCGAGGAACATTCGGTGATCGGTGGTTTGGGCGGAGCGGTCTGCGAAACTCTGGCCGAAGGTTGCCCGGTGCCTGTTGAGCGAGTCGGTTTGCGTGACGAGTTCGGTCAGTCAGGTACTGCTGAAGAACTGCTGGTCCACTACGGTCTCACCGCTGCCCATTTGGTGGAAGCGGCTGAACGGACTCTGGCTCGTAAATAGCCCACGGCGAAACGAAGAGAGCTATGGTGCGCAAGCGAAACGTGTTGCTGGTGGATGAGGATCAAACCCGTTGCCAGGCTGTAAGGGCTCTGCTCGCAGAGCGCGGTTATGCAGTGAGCAGCCTGCACAGCGGCCAAGAGGCGTTGAAACGGCTCGAGCTGGAATCGGTCGACCTGTTGCTTATCGATCAGCAGTTGCCCGATATCAGCGGCCTGGAGCTGTTGCGCCAAGTGCGCAGCCGGGACGAAGCCCTAAATGTGCTGTTAGTGACCTCTGTCGATTGTTCGGATATCGCAGCTGAAGCACTGCGTCTCGGTGCCTTCGAGTGTCTGAAACGTCCCTGCAAGGGGGACGAGCTGATTCTCACCGTCGATCGGGCTCTGGCAACCGATCAGCTTAAGCGGGAAGTGGAATTGCTGCGCTCGACCAGCGGCAAAGGCCACGGTATTGAGAACATCATCGGCAACAGTCGTGCTCTGAAGCAGGTCTTGAACGTCGTGCGCAAGGTGGCTCGCAGCGAGGCCGGCACGGTCCTTATTCAGGGCGAGAGCGGCACCGGCAAGGAGCTGGTCGCTCAGGCGATTCACACCGAAAGTTCCCGTGCGGGCCAGGCCTTTATGGCCATCAACTGCTCCGCGGTACCGGAAACCCTGCTCGAAAGCGAGCTGATGGGTTATGAGAAGGGGGCTTTCACCGACGCCAAGACGCAGAAGAAGGGCCTGTTCGAGCTGGCCGACGGTGGCACGGTATTCCTCGATGAAATCGGTGATATGAGTCCGGCCATGCAGGTCAAGTTGCTGCGGATTCTGGAAGAGCGCGCCTTTCGCCGCGTTGGCGGCACTCGGGACGTTAAGGTGGATGTGCGGATCATTTCCGCCACCAATCGAGATCTAATCAAGGCTATGGAGGATGAGTCTTTTCGTAGCGACCTCTACTATCGAATCAGCATCATCCCTATTCAACTGCCTCCACTACGGGAGCGCCGCGAGGATATTCCGGTACTGGCCGAGTATTTCATCAACCAGTTCAATCGGGAGTTTGGCAAGCAGGTGTGCGGTATTTCGCGAATGGCAGAAAAGATTCTGGTGGAATATCCTTGGCCCGGTAATATTCGCGAACTTAAAAATGTCATCGAGCGCGCGGTGATCCTCGAATGCGAGGATCAGTTACTGGTGGAGAACTTGCCGCGGGAGATGGTTGATAAGACCGTCGGTGGCCAGGTCGGGCCCCTTAATTTTCGTCTGCCCCCTGAAGGGATCGATATTGAGGATGTAGAGCGGGAGCTGATTCGCCAGGCTCTGGAGCTGGCCGAAGGTAACCAGTCCAAGGCCGCCAAGCTACTCAATCTAGGCATCGATGCTCTGCGGTATCGAATGAAAAAGTTTGATTTTATGTAGACTGATCGAAGCGGGCCGAAAGGCCCGCTTTTTTATTACAGATGTTCCTGCCAGACGTTACGAAACAGAAACATACCCTGCCTAATCTCCCCTGAATGCCTGCAGCAAAATCCCTCAGAAAACCGGTATGACCCCAGTCGTTTGGCCTCTTTTCCTTTCCCTATGGCATCTTTTGTTAAGCGATCGTGGGCGGAAGGCTGTCTTTCAGGCTTCTTATGGATTGACACAGGCTGTTTTCTCCGAGGATAACGGGTGGCTCCCCGCCGGGACTGGTAGCCCCTGTTCTAGCAAAGCCTGCTTAACCCGTTCTAGAATGTCGCTGGCCAGAACCCGCTCGAGGCGAATTTCATGTACATAGGCTTTGATGGTGAACAGGGTCAGAAACCGGTAGTCGAAACGGTCTTCGATCAGCACTGAGATCGGCTTACCGAGGTGCACATAGGGTGAACAGGCGGCAGCTTCCCAGGCAAGCTCCTTGACTGGGCCGACCGGAACTTCCGCCGGCAGATGAAAACGCACTACCACCATTTCATTGAGTTGGCCGGCGTTGGCGTTGCTTACCGCCTGGGTTTGAACCAGGGCATTGGGAAAGGTTACCACTGAGTCTTCAAAGGTGCGGATCTGCACGGCGCGTAGGCCGATATTTACCACCTCACCGTAATGCTCACCGACCTGAATCATGTCGCCAACGTGAAAGGGTCGCTCAAAAAGAATCAGGATACCCGCAACAATATTGCGGATCAGATCCTGTGCGCCGAGACCCAGGGCCAGACCTGCCGATGCAGAAACGGCCAGAAGCGTATTCAGGGGTGGGTGGATGATGACAAACAGGATGTAGGCTATCGCAGAGATCCAGCTCAACAGGCGTAGAACTGGAAAAAGGCCGGAGATCAGCAGCCTGTGGCGGCTGAAACGGGCGGCCAAGGCATTGAGCACTCGACGCAGAAGCCACAGGCCTGCGACGGTGAGGACGATGATCAACAAACTGATCAGCAGGCGATCTCCCGAGAGGTGCTGGCTGACAAAATCAGGCAGAGGTGGCAGTTGCAGGTCTTTCATAACGACTCCTTCGGCGGCCTATTGAAGAATATTGCGGCCTTCGAGAGTGGCAGTCACTGGCGCATAAAACAGTGGATTGAGCTGATAACGGCCGGCACCATTATCTCCTGACTCGAATACTAGCAAATTAAGCTGAACCAGGTGGTCGAGTAACATTCGGCTGCGAAGAGAATCACAAGCGAATATGGAGGCATGTTCATCGGCGTTCAGCTCGCCATGGGCAATGATTTCCGCCAAGGTATAGAATTGCTGGCGGTCGAGGGAGCGGAGCGAGCTGTAGTCGAGTTTACCCAGAGGTCGGACGGTCAGGCTCTCAAGGGTCTTGTCATAATCGAGGCACAGTAGCCAGTAGTAGAGAGCGGCCTGCATGTTGCCCCGGCTGGCAGCAAACAGATCAGCAAAAAATCGTTCCTGCAAAGCATTCTGGTCCAAACCATTTTTCTTCAGGGCTTTGCCGCTGTCAGTTTTTAAAAATTTCACAGGATAACTGCTGGTCTGTAGCCGCAGCAGTAACGCATCGCGCATTTCTGCTTGGGTGCCTAAAAGGGTCTGTAGCTGATGACTGAAGTAACGGTCGACCTGCAGTAAATGTTGCATGCGTTGCCAGGGATATTTGCGGCAAGTGATCACCCACAACAGTTGGCGGCGGCTGGCCAGTACCAGACCTAAGAAGGCTCGAATGCTTTCTAGGCCTCCCGTGTTTCGCAACAGCAACCGATGGATGTTCTCGATGATGATTACAGCGGGGGGCAACTGGCGTAGTTGTTCTTCAAGGTCGATCAGGTTTTTAGGTACAGAGGGCAGTTCAAACCATTGGCTACACAACTCGATGAGCTGGGATTCGCCCCGCAGGCGGTGATCGATATCCAGCCGATGAACTGGAATCTGATTGCCGAGCTCGCTTTGAAAGCAGTTGACCAGAGAAGTTTTGCCGCTGCCGTTGGGACCGACCACCGCTACGCTGCACAGATTGCCCTTCTGCCAGAGGTGAAACAGTTCCCGTAAAGATTCGAGATGATCTTCCTTACCGACCAGAAATTCACGGTTTTTTAGAGCACCGATAGTGAATAGCCGACGACAGACCGGGGGCAGCGTTGCCGCTCGGGCCATGATTTTCTCTGGGGTTGGCTAATTGGAGAGATTTTGCAGAGTCTCCTCCCGCCCTAAAGGTCTGCCTCCCTTAGCTGAAAATTGCTGGCTGAAAGCGGTCGCTTTTCCCAGCCAGTCGGTCAGTGTATGGCGTGGTTGATCCAGTTTTTTTCGGCCCTGCTCGTACCAGCGCCGCCAGGCGCGGGCCAGCCGCCGCTGTTCGTGCTGTGCCCGTTCCTGCCAACTCAATTCCCGTTGCAGATCGCGGGGGATCAGGGCAAGAATTTCACCGCGGTCGTGATCCAGGTCAGCCAGCAGTTGTTGTCCTGCCCGCTTCAGGGGAACGGTGGCTGTTGTTAGTTGCTCTGCCGCTCGCGTCAGGGTGTCGCTGACTACTCGGGCCGTCTCTTCCAGCCGTTGTCTGGCTGTGGGGTCCGATTCCTTGCTACTCATCTCCGATGCAAGTTGACTGCAATCTTCGGCGGCAGTTTCCAGGTTGAAGCGCAGGTTTCGCCACAGGTCGGCAAAGGCGCCGGTAGTTTCTTCGTAGGCCTTCTGGTATTGCAAAAGAGCGGCTGGAGGTTCTTTTTGCAGGGGGGCGGGCAGATGGCGATTGAGGGTTTCACAGGGTTCGCAGCGAAGAGTTTTATAGCGGCGGCGCAATTGCTGGCGCAGACGGAAATAAAGGAGGCGGCTGGTTAAAAAACCGTGCCCGGTGCAGGCCAGATCGAGTACGCGAGGTCCCTCGATCTGCCAGATGGAGCGCCCCGCCACCTGGTTTTCTTGCTGCCGGTCCAGGATCAGCAGCAATTCCTCTGGCAGTTCCCGGCAAGATTGAGACCAGGCCTCTGCCAGTGATTGCATAATGTCACTGAGAGGACGCCCTTTAGGGGCGATTCTGCGCAGAGCTTTGTCGAGTCGGTTGCGAACCCGGTCGTAGAGCCAGAGGATGCGCGCCTCGGTGGAGCGGCCCAGCCGGGACATCGCTTCCGGGCTCAGGGCCTCGTCATTGAGAACGGCGCGAAACTCTTCGGCGAGTTGTTCAACCGCTTTATGCAACTGAGCAGCTGTTTCATTCAGTTCGTCATCCAGTTGCTGCCCGGTTTTGTTCAGCTGCTCCTTGGCCTGTTCTAGGGCTTTTTTAACCGTGGCGTCTATCGTGGCAAGCAGGCTGTCGAGCAGGGGACGCTGGTCGGCCTGATTAAGAAAGGTATCCCTTCGGACCAGCCCGGTCAGTTGTTTGCGGCAGTTGGTAGGATCTCCAGCCATTGTTTATTCCTAAAGTAGAGATTGGCGCTGACCGTAATTTGGGGCCTGGGGTTTCTGGGCCTGATGATGTTGTCATTAAGGATTCTGTTACAATTTACTCTAATCAGAATGATTTGGCGACCCTCAAAAAGAAGGATAAGGCTATGGATAAGATTGGCCTTGGCATCAGCAGTTGTCGGCTCGGGCACAATGTTCGCTATGATGGCGGCCCTCATCGAGTTTCATCCCAGACATAAATTATTGCTTATGTCGCACAGCATCGAGTTGGCCCGTCAGATGGGCAAGCTCGTGGCTCAGGCCGGTTTGTTGCCGGCTGTCGAGTTGTTTGATCAATATCAGCAACTGCTGATGAAAGTAGCTCGTCTGGCGGCTACACCGGCTAAACATGTCAATGTTTTTCAGCATGCCCTCGGTTACTTCAAGCACCAACTTTGTGCGGATGAAAAGCAAAAAATGCTGGAACTGTTCGACCAATACCGGCTGGGAGTCATGCCACTGAGTGTGCCGATATCGCCGTTAAATCACTACGTGCGTAAATACCGGCCTGCCTATTTGGACGAGCAGGTTTATTTGCATCCCCATCCTGTCAAATTGCATCTGCGCACCGGTCTGTAGTTGTAACAGGTCAAGAAGAAGCCCCTAGCCATCTTGAAGGAATACGAATAGGTGGTAGCAATACCGCACAACAAAGTTCACTGCCTGCAGTAAACGATGGTGGCAGCTGTGATTTGTGAAGGCACTTTTTAAGCGGTCGCATTAAAGGCTGTGTCAAAGGGTGTGTCAAAGGGTGTGTCAAAGGGTGTGTCAAAGGGTGTGTCAAAGGGTGTGTCAAAGGGTGGGGCGTTAGGAAGGGTGAGTGTGGAGCAGAATCGAAGCGAAAGATCGGGGGGCTGGGTCAATTGTTTTCGATACCCATGACCGCGGTCTCGATGGCGGTCTGTAATTCTTGCGGTCGGACCGGTTTAACAAAGATCGCCACGGGGTCGACAGTTTGAGCTCGTTCCATCAACTCGTTAGAAGAGTAGCCGCTGATAAAGATGATGGGCGTCGGGCCGAGGGCCCGCGCTCTATGAGCGGTCTCGATGCCGTCCATATCGCCGGTTAGGTTGATGTCCATCAGGATCACGTCGGGTTTAACCAGAGCCAATTGTTCAAGGGCCTTGCGCCCTGTCGCTACCGGTTCGCAGGTGGCATAGCCCATATTCTCCAGGGCCATGTTCATGGCCAATGCGGTAATAGCTTCGTCCTCCACCAACAGGACCCTGATTTTCTGAGTTTTATTCATAGGAGATTAAAATACACCTTTTATTGAAAAAACGAAACGAAAAACTGCGTTAGAATAAGAGGTTACTATCGAGGCACCTTTGTCTGGGATGGTGTTCGTCCTGATGGAATGGTGTGAGCATGATAATTGAAAAAATGTGCATTTAATGGGTTTGGTCTCATCTATTGGGTGATTCTATTTTGTTGGCTCTTTCAGACCGAACTGAAAGAGGTTATTATTGAAAGCATAAATCTGTTTGTTCATAAATTTGGACGTGGTAGCAGTGAAACAAAGAACTCTCCGTGCTTGAGTTGTGATTGGCCCCTGGAGTTGCAGTGCGTCTAAGTGTCCCCAGGGGGTCATGGTCATGAATGGCAGATCGTCAGGTTTCAGCTTCGTGTTGCCGCAGGATGCAGAAAATCACGGTAAGTCGTTTGGCAGGGTGTTAACAGTGGAGACAGGATCAAGTTGATGAAAACAGTTCTGGTTCTTGAAGGCAATGAACAGGACCATGGGGCGCTGCAAGCGCTTCTGCAGGATCACGGCTATACGGTCACTCAGGAGAGCGGTAAAGCCTTGCAGGTGTCCAAGGTGGCTCAGGATTCGGAACGTCACGATGGGGATAAGCATGAAGGTGCGCCTCTGGCAACGTTGCGCTCCAGTCTTTACGGCAATCTGTATGCCGTTACCCCGGCAGCAGACAATACCCTCGAAGTCACCGAGCCGCCTCAGGGCGTGGAGCAGCACTTTCTCGGCATTTATGAAAATGGCCCCCTCGGGATTTTCCGCTCCAGTCTCCCCGGCAAGCTGCTGAGCATCAATCCGGCCGGCGCGCGCATGCTCAAGTACGATTCGCCAGGGGACATGATCGAAGCGATCAACCGGGCAAACATCGGCGAAGCCCTGTATCTGGATAACAGTCATCGCCAGGAGATTCTTGCCGAGATTTTCGTCTCCAGGGACTGGCATGTTTACGAAGAACAGTTTCGCTGCAAAGACGGCAGTGTTATCGACTGCCTTTTCCATATGCGCGCGGTGCGCGATGGCGATGGCCGGGCCCTGGAACTGGAGGGCTTTCTCGAGGATATTAGCGAGCGAAAACGGGTCGAACGGGCGTTGCACTTTACCCAATTCGCCATCGATAAAACCATCGACCAGGCCTTCTGGATCGATGAAAAAGGGCGGTTCGTTTATGCCAACGATGCCGCCTGCAATGAGATGGGCTACAGCCGGCAAGAATTGCTCGGCATGTCGGTTGTGGATATCGACCCGGACCATTCTGCCGACGTTTTCAGCAGGACGTGGCAGGAGTTAAAAAGGCATTGTTCCAAAACCTTTGAACGGCGGTTCCGGGCCAGGGATGGACGCATCTTCCCGGTGGAGGTGCGCGCCAATTACCTGGTTTACGAGGGTCGGGAATACGTCTGCTATTTTGCCAACGATATCACTGAACGAAAACGGAACGACGAAGCCCTGAAACTGAGCCAGTTCATGATCGACAGGGCGTCCCTTGGCATCTTTCGTGGCGACGATGACGGCCGGATTCTGTTCGTCAACGATTACTGGGCTCAGAACCTCGGTTATACGTCGGAAGAGCTCCGCTCTATGAGCTTCTTCGATATTGTTCCCAATCTGACCCCGGAATTCTGGCAGGAACACCGTCAAAAAGTAACCGCCAGCGGCTCGAATGCCTTTGAATCGGTGCATCGTCGCAAAGACGGGACGGAGTTCCCCGTGGAAGTCACGGTCAACTACATCAAGTACGGGGACGAGGCGTACCGTTGCTCCTTTGCCACGGATATTACCGAACGCAAACAAAAAGAAGAGGCGCTGCATTTCACCCAGTTCGCCATCGACAAGACCATCGATCAGGCGTTCTGGATGACCGAGGATGCTCGCCTCTTTTATGTGAATGATGCGGCTTGTCATGCTCTTGGCTACAGCCGAGAAGAACTCCTGCAGATGTCGATTCCCGATATCGGACCTACCTTCCCTGCCGAGGTGTTTGCCGAGTATTGGCGGGAACTGAAAGAGAAGGGCTCGGTTACTTTCGAGACCTGGCATCGGGCCAAGAGTGGCCGAGTCTATCCGGTGGAGATCCGTGCCAATTACGTTGTGTTTGACGGTAAGGAATACAACTGTTCTTTTGCTACCGATATCAGTGAGCGTAAAGCAGTCGAGGAAACCTTGCGACAGGCAAGTCTGATTGTGGAGGACAGCCCGGCGGTCCTGTTCCGCTGGTGGGCGGCCGAGGGGTGGCCGGTTGAGATGGCATCCAGAAACGTGATTCAATTCGGCTATACTTCGGAAGAACTGGTGTCCGAAACCGTTCATTTCGCTACCCTGATGCACCCGAAGGACCTCGATCGGATTGTTGCCGAGTTGCAGGCGTGTCTCTGTCGCGGTGAGGATCGGGTCAAATTGGAATACCGGATTGTCACCAAGCAGGGAGACGTGCGCTGGATTGATTCGCGCACCGCGGTCGAGCGGGATGCCGAAGGCCGGGTCAGTCACTATCAGGGCATCCTCATGGACATCAGCGACCGCAAGCGGGCCGAAGAAGCGCTGCAGGACTCGGAGCATAAATACCGCTCCATCGTCGAGCATGCTCCCTTCGGTATTACCCGTTCCACCCGGGACGGTAAACTGGTCAGCGTCAATCCGGCCCTGGCCGCCATTCTCAAATACGATTCGGCACAGGAGCTGCAGGAAACCATCAACCGTTCCAGCATTCAGGATGTGTTGTTTCCCCAGCCGTCACAGAGAGATCCCCTGGTGGAGAAGATTCTGTCAGGTGAGTCATGGCATGTCTTCAACAACCGGTTGCGCTGCAAGGACGATAGTTTTGTTACCTGCAGGGTCCATTCCCGGCGGATTCTGGATAAGAATGGACAGACTAGCGAGTTCGAAAGTTATCAGGAGAACATTACCGACCAGTTAGCGGCGGAAGAGGCCCTGCAGGAGAGCGAGGGAAAGTTTCGGGTGCTGGCGGAGACCTCCCCGGTGTCAATCTGTATCTACCAGGGGGAAAAGATCCTTTATGCCAATCCCGCTACCGAGCGATTGTTCGGCTACAGTCTCGAGGAGTTGCTCCGAATGAAGTTCTGGGACTGGGTCCGGAAGGATTTTCAGGAAGAGGTTCGTGAGCAGGGACTGGCCCGTTTAAGGGGCGAGGATGTGCCCGGTCAGTATGAGAGCCATGTTGTTTCCAAGGCCGGCGAGGATAAATGTCTGCTGGTATCGGCCGGGGTAATAGAATACCAGGGCCAGCCCACCGGGATCGCATCCTTCCTTGATATCACGGAGCGCAAGCGGTCCGAAGAACTGATCAAAGCCTCGTTGGCCGAAAAGGAGGTGCTGCTGCGGGAGATTCATCACCGGGTCAAGAACAACCTGCAGGTGGTGTCGAGTCTGCTCTATCTGCAATCGCAGAAACTCACCGATCCCGAGCTGCAAAGCCACTTTCTCGAAAGTCAGAGCCGCATCTGTTCCATGGCTCTGGCCCATGAGCAGCTCTATCAATCCAAGAGTCTCGCCGAGGTAAGCGTAAAATCCTATGTGGAGAGTTTGGCAGGTCAGCTGCGGCAGGTGTGTCAGCGTCCCGAGCAGCAGATAGAGTGCCAGACGGTTATCGACGATATCGTGCTCGATATCGAAAAGGTGATTCCTTGTGGCCTGTTAATTACCGAGTTGCTGTCCAATGCTTACAAGCATGCCTTCGCTGATGGTAGAAGCGGAAGTATCACCATCTCGATGAAGCAACTTGGTGAGAAATTGGTGTTGTCCGTGGCGGACGATGGTGTGGGACTACCCGCGGGTCTGGATTATCGTCATACCACAACCCTCGGTCTGCAACTGGTGACGGCACTGACAAATCAACTCAACGGCACTCTTGAAGTAAAAAGAGAAGGCGGAACCCTGTTTCGGGTGACTTTTGCTGATTCTTCGGCCTGCGACGGCTAAAAAAAATCGTCAGGTGCCAGAAAACCTGTTTTAGGAAGTGAGGCGGTCTTGAAAGGTAAAGTTCTGATCGTTGAAGACGAGGCGCTGATCGCTCTTAGTATCGAGAAGTGGCTGTGCAACCTTGGTCATGAGGTTTGTGGCATCGTTGCCTCCGGTGAAGAGGCTCTGGAGCGGGCCGCCGCTCTGAAGCCTGATCTGGTGCTGATGGATATCCATCTGGCCAGTGCTATGGACGGTATTGAAACCGCAGCTCTGATCCGCGAAAGGCTAGCGATTCCGTCCGTTTATTTGACCGCTCATGCCGACGAGGAAACTTTGTCTCGAGCAAAGCAAACGGACCCCTTCGGGTTTATACTTAAGCCCTTCCATAAGATCGATTTGCGCATCGGCCTGGATATGGCTTTGCACCGGCGGGCCACCGAATTGCGCGCCAGAGAGAGCGAAGAAATGTTTCGCCTGGTCACCGAGGGCATCGATGATGTCTTCTGGCTCAGCAGCCCTGATCTGAAGGTTTTATATTATGTCAGTGCTGCTTATGAGAGATTGTGGGGCCGTTCGCGGGACAGCCTCTATCGTAATCCCAAGTCTTTTCTCGATGGTGTCCATGAGGACGATATGGCTCGGGTCGTCGCAGTTTTTGCCCAGCCCGGTCAGGAAACTCGCGAACTAGAATATCGGCTGGTACGTCCTGACGGCTCCATTCGCTGGGTCAGGGACCGGCGCTTTCCCGTTTTCGATCAACGGGGCCAGTGCCTTCGACTAACCAGTATTGTTACGGATATCAGCGAACAGCGGCAAGCTCGGGATGATTTACTGGAACTCAACAAAAAGCTACAGCAACAGGCCACCCACGATATGCTGACCGGTTTGCCTAATCGACGGCTGTTCATCGACCGTCTTGAACAGGCCCTGGCCCACGCCCGACGCTTTGGCGGCCGAGTTGGTATGTTGTTTATCGACCTCGATGGTTTTAAAGACATTAACGACCGATTTGGTCACCAGGCAGGCGATGAAGCCTTGGTCCTCATCGCTAAGCGAATCAAGCTGCTGCTGAGAGAGGTGGACAGCGCCGCTCGTCTGGGGGGCGATGAATTTGGTATCGTCCTGCCGGATATCGCGCTGCTTGAGGATGCCGAACTGGTTGGAGAGAAAGTGCTGCAGGAGGTCCGGAAGCCTTTTGTCATGCGCAAGGTTAGCTGTACGCTCGGCGCGAGCATCGGCATAACCATCTATCCCGATCTCGGTGAGACTGTTGATGACCTGATCAGCCGTGCGGATAAAGCCATGTACCAGGTTAAGAAAGACGGCAAGGGGGCCGTTGCTGTCTATCAATGCCTCGATCTTGATAATGGGGCGTGATGTTCAGTTGTGGGGAATTTGTTCGTGATAAAAAAAGCGGATAGTTCGTTCGATGCGTGCTAAAAGGCGTACATAATTGAGGGGTTTGAAAATAATATCAAAAAAACCCATTCCGAGCAGGGCCGCTTCTTCTTCCGGCGAGTTGGTGGCTGAAAGAGCGATGAATGGCCGATTCTGAGTGGCAACATTATTCTGCAGGGTTTCAATTAAAGCTTTAGAGTGTGCCGTATTGCTTGTAGTGCTGAGCAGAATCAGGTGGGGGTTCTCCTGCGTGGCCAATTTGATGGCGGCCGTCATTGAACTTGCAAAGAACGGCTGATAACCGGCATTGCGAAGGTGGGCGCAGACCGTTCCGCGATAGAAATCATTTGCGTCAATAATCAGTACTTTATTCGGTACTGACTCCTTGCTCGAATCCTCATTCAAATAGTAACGCTTGATGGCTTTGAAGATTTCCGTCGGGGTCGCCAGAACCGGTTCGATCCGCAGCGCCGTTTGGAAGGCGACCTTGTCCAGTGTGTCAAAGTCGAGGGGGTTACTGATCGCCAGCCTGAGCAGCCTGCCCTTGAGCCCCAGAGGAAAGATATTCTTTTTGATGGCCATATCGCAGTCGATGACTTGCCGCAGATTTTCAGGTATGGCCGGGGCGGAGATGGTCTGAACGGCAACAAGGTTGAACTGCCGCGCCAGACAGGAAGTGATATCCCAGTCGCTGATGGCGCCCATATCCTCGAGAATACGGCCCAAGGCCAGTCCCGATTTTTTTTGTGCCTGCAAAGCGCCTGTAAGAACGCTGTTGGTGATGACTCCGGCTTCGACTAGGATTTCGCCAAACCTTTTGCGTAGCTGCATCATCTTTAAGCCTTTTTCATGGGAGGGCAACTGTCTATCCTTAGCACGGTTGCTGTGTTGATAAAAGATCTTATCTCGGTCGGTCGCGATGATCTGTGGAGGGTTTGGGTGTTGACGGCGGGCGCTTCAGCCGGTCAGAGCGCGGTCCGCATTGTTTTGAAACGGTTGAGCATTGAGTAGAGGTCGCGCCGTGATAGTAGAAATGCAATGCCCGTTCGATACGGGCTTGTAATCGAATGATGTTAAGGGGTTTGGCAATCACGTCAAAAAAACCAAGCTGTAGCAGAAAGGCTTCTTCATCGGCAGTAGTGTTTTCTGTCAGGGCGATTATCGGGCAATTTCCTGTGCTGTCGTTTTGCAGTAGCCGTTCAATGATCATCTGGCTGCTGACCGCTTTCAGGCAGGTGTCTACTAGAATCAGGCGTGGTGCGGTTTGTTGGGAAATGTGGATCGCTTCTTCCACACTGACCGCAAACTGCGGCAGGTAGCCCTTTTGCTTAAGGTTGCCGCAGAGAGTGGCGCGGTACAGGTCTTGATCATTGATGACCAGTAGGGAGGTGCCGGGTGAAGGCTCTACCGGTGCTTCGTGCAGATAAAAGCGTTGTATGGCTTTGAAGATGATGGTCGGCGTGGTCAGAACCGGGTAGATATTGCGGCCGGTCTTGAATGCCAGACGATTCAGCGTATTGAAGTCGAGGGGATTGCTAATGGCCACCTCGAGGCCGTCGTTGCAAATTTTCAGGGGAAATATCGTCATTCTTAGGGCCTGGTCGCAATCGATGAGCTCAAGTACGGTTTCCGAAACGGACGGTTCTTGAATGGCCTCGATGAGCGGTAGTTTGAATTGGCGAGCGAGAATGTTGACGATGTCTCGATCGCTGATCAGGCCTTCATCCTCAAGAATCCGCCCCAGCGCCATGCCGGTTTTAGTCTGTACGGAGAGGGCCGCGTTTAGATCGGTCTCGCTGATGACGCCGGCTTGCAACAGGATTTCACCAAATCTCATGCCAGATCTCCTCGACCGATTCTCTCTTCGGTTAAAAATATACCATGTGGAAACCGTAGTGCTTGGCCGGCGTCAATGAAAATTTCTTTTTGTGGTGTCACATGGTGAGCATAATGCCGGGGGGGGGATAGGTTTAACTATCGATTTATGCTGGGGATTCTGGTTTTGAGATAGGGTCTGGAGGCTGGAGCGGGAGGGTGTAAAAATTTTCAACGGCGAATTTTTCAGGTTAACGGGTAATTGGGTGAAATAGGCCCAGTCTTGTAAAAATATTCGACAAATGTAATGATTTCCGCATCTTGCGTGAACATTGGCTAGCCTGGTGCAGAAAATTCTACGGAATGGATGGTTTTTCTCATGTTCCTGCTCCTGTTCCTGTTGTGAAAATATACCGCAGCGATCGCGGTTTGCCGAAGAGGCGTTGATACCAGCGGATTTTTTTGAAATTAATCAGGAAATAAAGGTCCCGCCGCTGTCAATGTAATCCTTATCTGATTTTGTTTATTGAATTACCAAAGGCGTTTTTCCTTTTATGGAAGGAACGCCTTTTTTACCTGGCCGGCCCTCGCGCGCCGGCGCTACTTTTCCGAAATTTTGAGTGTTACGAGTGAAAGGGGAGTCCGCGCTTTCAGAGAGTTCTTTCTTTTCAAAATCGGAGAAAGCGGTTGTTTTGTAATGGCCTTGGCTTACATACCACAATAATTTTCGAAATCGATTCGTGGGTATATATCCTTTGACGTCAATGATCGGTTTGCCGCTAATATCCAGCAACAAGGAGGTGGGAGTGTAATTGATCAGAAAGTCCTCTTTGAGCTGTTTTTCTTCACTGATATCGACCTCTACCAGAAGAAACCGTTCATTCAGGAGTGAGATAATATCCTTATCCTTAAAAACTTTGCGTTTCATCTCCGTGCATTGGTAACACCAGGGGGAGGTAAAAAAGAGGAGCAGGGGCCGCTGGACGTCTTTGCTTTCTTGCAGCGCGGTTTCATAATTCAGCCAATTCAGTTGATCGGAAGCGTTTAGGCGCGCCGGACATCCCAACCACAAAAAGGCTACGAAGGCAATGCACATCGGAAGGAAGTAAATCGATTTTCCTCGTCGATCGGTGCACAAACGAAGAGAAAACCTTTTAAAGAGGCATCCCGACCGAGTCGGGATGCCGGCACTTTTCTTCACTAAAGACGCGCTTTTGTCGGGATATATGACGTTCATGCGATCAGGGTTGACACTTTTCGTACGTGTCGAAGTTCATAGTTTTATATTTCCCCTTCGCCATATACTCCAGCATGTGTTCAAAGCGCGACTTCGTTATGACATCTTTTTCCCGCAACGCCGTTGATCCGTCGGGAGCGACAAAGACATGGGTGGGCGTGTAATTAACCTCGAACCGCTTGGCCGTCTGCTTATCTTTATCCATATCGACTTCGACGGGAATAAAGTGTTGGTTGATGAAACTTACAACGTTTGAATCTTTATAAACCTTGCGCTCCATTTCCTTGCACCGGTAACAATACGGCAGATGGAA
>JAIOSZ010000022.1 GCA_021107335.1 Desulfuromonadaceae bacterium
AACGCGTAACGCTCGTTGGTTGTTTTCTGCGACGGTGAGCCATTGGGCCGATAAAACTCGGCAGACCACAACCTTTCACACTGACCACTTTCACGCCTCGCTATTTTTTCACAAGAAATGTTATTTCTGCAGTTTATAAGCTATTTAACCTGTTCCCAGTAGCTTTTCTGGCTCGTATCATCTCTATCGCGACATTAAAAGATGCCTACATCTCCTCAGCATCAAAAAAGTACAGCGAACGATTGTTGCCACGTTGGGTTGCGTGATGCAGGTACCCAAAGGCAACGATGCGGGCAATACTCAGCATAGGGTCAAGATAAAAGAATTACAAATTGGAGGCAATTAAAATTCATCCAGAACAAGGGAGGTGTCCCTAATTTTTCATACCGACCGTGTTGGTTGGCCTTTTCCTCGAACAGAAAAACCTCTTGTTTAACTCAAATTTATGTGTTAATCGTATTATATGGTTTTTCATATAAATAAACAGATTGAAGGTTTGGGCCATTTATCAGGCCAGCGACCGCCTGTTGCTTTCTATCAGGAGTAAATAAACCGATGCAAAATGAAACGATGCTGGATGTCGCCGTTTTTCTTTACAAGAAGGAAAGGATGAACTGTGCCGAAGCCGTTGCCGGAGCTTGGCATAAGGTGTCTGGAAATAACCTTGAAGGGACAGAGAACTTCAGCATGTGTGGCTCTGGCAGGGCTCCAATGGGATTGTGCGGGGCCGTTTATGCCGCCCAGATCGTCTCCGATAAAGACAAAAAAGCCGAGCTTACTCATCGCTTCGCGGATGCCGCCGGTTCGCTTCTGTGCAGGGAAATTCGTTCAATGAAAAAACTCTCTTGTACGGCCTGCGTCGAGCTGGCCGCCTCCCTGCTCGAAGAGAACCTTGAAGTGGTCGCCTAAGCGGGCAAGCATTCTCAAATCTCGGATGTTGCTCAAGAAGGGGACTCTCCTCCCCATCCCCTTGTTCAGCCAACTTTGCGTTAAACCCCCGTTCCGAGTAAACAAAAGCCCTTCATTTTCTGAAGGGCTTTTGTTTTTCAAAGGAATCCGCCAGGTCAATTAATAACCAGCGATGGTTTAAAAATGGAATCAGGCCAACGAGCCTTCGAAAACCATTTCGACCACCCCACCCAAGGCCTCGCCATTGAAGAAGGGTACGGCAACGATCGTCAAGGTTCCTTCGGACCAGTCCGCGGTATAGTGGTGACTTTTTATCTTTTTTTCCGCAAAAGCCTGATAGATCCCCTTCAATTTCACCATGGTTTCCGGTTTGTGACAGTTAGCCATGTTCATGCCGACCTTCAGCCCGGGAATCTCCAATGCTTCAAAAATTTCATACCCTCTTTTGTTGACGTAGGTCACATTGAAATCCGGATCAGACACAACAACAGCCGTATTCAGGTTTTCCCAGGCGTTAGTAATATCACTCATTTACTTCTCCAAGGTGAGAGGTTAGCGAACATCGTGGGGCAAAATGTGGTCAGCAGAAGTCGTCAATGGCCATGAAGAGACGAGGAAACAACAGGACTAAAAAATCAGCACCGATTTAGTTTCATTTCAATTTCACCCAAATGACCTTAGCTGTCAACCTCGAAATGATGTAGAACTGCCCGGCCCCTGACCTGAATGCCCTTATTGGAGGATCATTTGCCAAGGGGTTGAAATGGATTGATGTTGCAGGCGTTAGAGAAATGAAGTATTGACAGGAAAGACACGTCCTACCTCTCGTCCAGAGTAATACGACCGGAGACAGAATCCCATAGTCATGGACACTCCTTTGAGGTGAATGAATATATCACCTTTATTGGTGTCCGAGTTTAGTAGACCACTTCAGACTCTATTCTCATTCTTTAAAGGTGGAACATGAAATACCCGTTTTTTCAGGCAGTGCTTTTTCTCTTACTCTTCCCAGCATGGGCCTATAGTGGCGGCGACAGCGCCCCCACGTTTGAGGCCTTCCCCGTAGCCCCCCTCTATCAGGGCAAGACGGCCCCGGTGGATTTAAGCCACGAAGAAGCCCGGGAATTTCAAACCCACCTCCGCCGCACAACAAAAGAGCCCGTCAACTTTGCCGGTCAATATGTGCTGACCACTTGGGGAGCGGGCTCCGGTTGTACCTATGGTGCAATTGTCAGCAAGGCGACAGGCAAAGTGCATCTCTTGCCAGGGGTCATTTGCAATCTTGGCCGTTCAAGCGATCGCATAACCTATCAAAAGGATAGCCGCTTATTGATCCTGACCGGCTACCTCAACGATCAGGACCCCAATGGTCGATACTTCTATGAATTAACACCCGCGGGCTTTAACCACCTGCTGACACTTCCTAACAAGCCAACCTGGGAGACACCATGAGGACCCTAGCTCTCATTTTCGCAATGATGCTTCTCAGCGCCCCTGCCTTTGGTACAGAGGACCTTGCCCTTATTGAAAATAAGGGATTTAACGCCACGGTCCAAACGGCGCTCAAAGCAGGAGAGGCATGGCCGCACCACCCAGTCGCCGTTAGCCTGCTGTTTATCGGGCAGCAGGAAGGTGGAAAGCCCCAAATCGGCCATCAAGAAGAGATCCGGATGCAGAGTCGAGCAGAAGCCTTTGAGGATGCCGTGGTAACCGTGGAACGTTTCAGCTTTATGGACGACTCTATCGCCGGAGACAAGTTCATCATCAGGCTACAGAAACAGGACGATGGCGGTTGGTTAATTGAGTCCGCCCGATTTGGCCAAAAGTGCTGGGAAGGCCGCGGACATCAGAACTACTCGAAAGAATATTGCCTTTAGCAGGAACAGTACGATGAAACCTGGGGCAGGATTGCAATCATGTAACCTTAGCCCGCCCCCAGTGCCCAGAATGTCCCTGAAGCTTTCCGGGGGACTCGTTAGGCTTTTGTGGTGCCTTGGCGGTGGGTACCTATAAGAATGGCCCACCCGGTAAGGGCAGGCCATGTTGTCTCTTTATGGATCGGCAGTGTGGTTCTATCCCCTTTTCACACACCCATCCTGGGAAAATCGTTTAAAAAGAATAAGCCAAGCCAATGCGCGCGGAATGAGTCTTCAACTCAACATCCGCCTGGTAGGACCCCGACCCCGCCTCTTCAATTGCGTAACTCTCGCTACCGTAGTTGTCATAAAGATATTCAACCCGTGCCGTCAAGTGCTCGGTAATCCTTTGCTCAATGCCAGCGCCAAACGTCCAACCAAGGTGCGCAGCATTGTCCTCACCATAATTTGGGTCCACATCATCAACGTCAACTTCCGCAAGTGCCAGACCACCGGCAACATAGAAAAGCGTAGTGTTGTAGACATAGCCCGCTCTCGCTCGAACATGCGCATCCCAGTTAACATCAAAGGCCGAGTAAGTATTAGGTGAGCTGTCGTCGGCACCCTCGCTCAGGTCGCCAAACCCCGCGTCGGCTTCAAAGCCTAGCATGAAGCTATTGATCCTATAGTTATGGCCGAAGTACAGGCCACCAACAATTTCTTCCATATCCACATCAAGCTCAGAAACAGCCGAGTCGGGTTCAGTATATTCCAGGTCAACCCATGAGTGGCCCACAAAGGCACCAATGTATGGGCCGGAATAATCAAGCTTATCCTAGGCACATACCGTCCCGCCGATTAACATGACCACGACTAATGCCCCAACAATAGTACGGATACGAAACATTTTAGCCCCCCTTTAAATACCCCGTTGATATTTTGGCTAAACCTATTAATGGACACCTCGAATTAATAGTTAGCCACCAAATTACCTTAAAACATGGAGGTAAAATCAACTTCTAAATACACCGCATGAAGCTAAGAGCAGAACATGGAGGGGTTCCGGTATTCTGCGAAGTACTACCAACTCAGAGTGAGCAGGGCGCCTACCATGTCCTATAAATAATCTTAGCAAAAAAAAGCTCTATGTCATCAATCACTTACAGTATTCGTTCAATATTCGAGAAATTTCCCGCCGGCTGGGACGTCATCACAGCACAATTAGTCGAGCGTTCTGGCGGGCAAAGAACAGGCCCCCATGGACGACCGGCTATTATGATGGGTCACATTCTTTGGCTCGTGGTGAACGGGCAAATTGAATTCCCTGCGGCCTCCTCTATAAATTATTGGTCGTCATTTTTCGGCAACTGTATCGACTTCACTTCGAGAAACTCTTCCAGACCGTAACGCCCCATTTCACGTCCATTACCCGACTGCTTGTATCCACCAAAGGGCGCTAACAAATTGCCAGGGCCGCCATTCACCCCTACCTGACCTACGCGTAGCCGCTTCGCCACCTTCAGAGCCCGCTGCTCATCGGCCGACCAAACTGCCGCCGCCAGGCCGTAATTGGTGTCGTTGGCAATACGTATCGCCTCCTCCTCATCCCGATAGGTCAGAATCGACAGTACTGGTCCGAAGATCTCTTCGCGGGAAACGGTCATCTGCGGAGTGACACGACCGAATATCGTCGGCCGAACATACCAGCCCTTTTCTAACCCGCTCGGCGGTTCAACACCGCCACACAGCAACTCCGCCCCCTCCTCGATTCCCTTGCTAATGTAGTCTCTTACCCGGCGGCGCTGCTGCTCCGAGACCATGGGGCCGAGTTTAACTTCAGCCTCTGTGGGGTCACCGACTGTAAAGGAAACCGCCATTTCTAAGGCTAAAGACACCGCTTGGTCATAAAGATCCTCCGGTATCAACAAACGGGTCATGGCATCACAGGTCTGGCCGGAATTCATAAAACAACTGTCCAGGGTCGCTTCGATCGCCAGAGGCAGGTTGGCATCGTCCAGCACCAGGGCCGGTGATTTACCCCCCAGTTCGAGAGCCACCCGCTTGATGGTCTCAGCCGCTAGTTGCGACACGCGCTTGCCGGCCCGGGTCGAACCGGTAAAGGAGACCATATCGACCTCTGGATGACCAGCCAAGCTCTCGCCGACTTCCGTTCCTATACCGCAGACCAGGTTAAAAACCCCAGCAGGCAAACCGACTTCATCCACTACCTCAGCCAGCAGAAAAGCATCAAGGGGGGTGATCTCACTCGGCTTAAGCACCACCGTACATCCGGCCAAAAGTGCCGGTGCCACCTTGAGAACAACCTGCAGCAGGGGATAGTTCCATGGGGTAATACAAGCCACTACCCCCACTGGCTCGCGCACCAACAGAGAGTTATCCAGCTGCTCATCTTGAAAGCTGTCGGTCATATCGACAAAAAGGCTCAAAACTTCCAAAGGCATGGCGGTCTGGATGGAACGGGAAAATTCGACGGGCATGCCGAGCTCTGCGGTGATGATGTGGGTCAGTTCCTCGGACCGGGCATTTAGGCCTTCGGTAATTTTTTTCAGCCAATCTGCGCGCTCGGCAAGGGTGAGCGCTGCCCAGCCGTCAAAGGCAACTCGAGCCGCACGCACCGCGTCATTCACATCCTGCGCGTCACCGGCCGGTACCTTGGCGATAGTCTCTTCGGTGGCCGGATTAACCACCGACAGTTTTTTCTGTCCATGAGCAGCGACCCATTGCCCATCAATATAGAGTTTGTCGCGAATAATCATGTTTATTCCTCCTTATGTGCCATATGTCGGTTAATTCA
>JAIOSZ010000212.1 GCA_021107335.1 Desulfuromonadaceae bacterium
CGAGGCCTTCACAAATGCGTTCGAGAATTTCCAGCATCCGCTTGGTGCCTTCCCGGCAGGGCGTACATTTGCCGCAAGACTCAAGCTGGGTAAAGTTCAAAAAAAACCTCGCCATATCCACCATGCAGGTGGTTTCATCCATAACCACCAGACCGCCGGAACCCATCATGGCGCCAGCGCCGATCAGAGAGTCGTAATCGATGGGAAGGTCGAGTTGGTCAGCGGGGAGACAGCCGCCGGAGGGCCCGCCGCTCTGTACCGCCTTGAATTTTCTGCCTTCTAAAATACCGCCAGCAATATCGTAAACGATTTCCCGCAGGGTGATGCCCATGGGGACTTCAGCCAGGCCGGTGTTATTGATATTTCCGGTGAGGCAAAACACTTTGCTGCCCTTGCTCTTCTCCGTCCCCATGGAGGCATACCATGCCCCGCCGTTGCGGACGATGAAGGGAATATTAGCGAAACTTTCCACGTTGTTCAGACAGGTCGGTTTCTGCCACAGACCCTTGTGCGCCGGGAACGGCGGCCGGACCCGCGGCGTGCCGCGAAAGCCTTCGATGGAATTGAGCAGCGCAGTTTCTTCGCCACAAACAAAAGCACCGGCACCGGCCTTGATCCGAATCTTGAAGTTGAATTCGCTGCCCAGGATATTTTTGCCCAGAATCCCCATCGCTTCGGCTTTTTCGATGGCAAGATTCAAACGGCTAATAGCTAGCGGGTATTCAGCACGGCAGTAGATGATGCCTTCGTCGGCCCCAATGGCATAACCGGCGATCATCATCCCTTCCATGATGGCATGGGGATCGCCTTCCAGAATGCTTCGGTCCATAAAGGCGCCCGGATCCCCTTCGTCGGCGTTGCAGACGATATATTTTTTGTCTCCTACGGCGTCAGACACGAACTGCCATTTGGTGCCGGTGGGGAAACCACCGCCTCCACGGCCCCGCAGGCCAGAGATCTTAACTTCGTTGATGATCTCCTGGGGCTCCATGGTCAGAGCTTTTTCAATGCCGGCATAACCACCGGTAGCAATGTAATCTTCGATTCTTTCTGGATTGGTCCGACCAAGGCGGGAGGTTACCGAGCGGATCTGCTTCTCGTAATACGCCGATTTCTCCATGACAGGGATACCCTCATAGGGAACGCCTGCACCTACCACCTGAATCTCCGCCATATCGGTGACCGGGGTCTTGTTGACCAGGTGGCCTTCGATCAGTTTCGAGACATTATCGGGGTACACCCCCCCGTACACGACGCTGGCAGCACCGGGCAGGGACATTTCCACCACCGGCTCGGCATAGCACATGCCGATGCAGCTGGTAAAGTCTACATCTACGTCCAGGCCGCGGCTTTCAACTTCACTCTGAATGGCCGCCATGACTTTGTTGCCACCGGCGGCTATACCGCAAGTTCCCAGACCGACGACGATCCGAGAACGTTCCATTTTCTTGGTGTGTTGCTCCTCTATACTGGAGCGATGATCCTTTAATGTACCCATCGTTTTCCCCCTACGCGTACTGTTCCAGAATTGTATCCAGACCGACCGCTTCCAGACGGCCATGAGTGTCATCATTGATCATGATGACCGGTGCCAGACCGCAGGCACCGATACAGGCCACCGACTCCAGCGTAAAACGCAGATCTTCGGTGGTACCGCCATCACCAACACCCAGAATGTCCTTGAGGCCATTAAAGATCTTCGACCCGCCACGAACGTGACAGGCCGTACCAAGACAGACCCGGATAATGTTGCGACCGCGGGGCTTGAGGTGGAACTGTGCGTAAAAGGTTACGACTCCGTAGACCTCGCTGAAGGGAATAGTCAGCTCCTGGGATATCGTTTCCAATACTTCTGAGGGCAGGTAGCCAAAAATCTCCTGGGCCCCCTGCAGCACCGGGATCAAACCACCGTCGTAACCGCGGTAGTCCCCGAGCAATTCCATCAGTTGTAAATCCTGTGGCGAATCAACATGTTCGCCTGTACACTTGCAAACAGCCATGTTCTTCTCCTCTCCTGTTTTTTATGCTTACAGACTCACAGCATGATACTGCCGCATTCTCCCGCCACCCACCGTGGCTTGGAGCCGCATAAACTACTTAAATCAAAATACAAAGCACACATTATACTGTTCGGCTCAGGTCATAATTTTGCAACCCACTCCCGCCACCCACATGGCTCAGAACCAAACAACCTGCTTACATCAAGAAAAATTTCATGGATTTTGGACGCACGAATGCGATGATCACCATCTAGCGACGTTGCCAATTCTGGTAGACGCCACCACGACCTATCGGGTACCCGTTACACACCAAGACATGTCCCACGAACATCACAGTCATGCCACGCATGACAAGATGTGACCCGCAGAAAAATTTCTGTCCGTTAATATGGTCTACTACAGGAAGGGTACGTTGCGTACAAATTCAGAGGATTCGAACCGACGAACGACAGAGACATCGGAGAGCAAGGAGACCCTCGCAACCACCTATATGCTGGTCACAGAACACCCTCTTAAGCTCGGCGGACCATCTGGAACCCTCAAGGAAGGCCTCGCCAACCGCGCTATTCTTTTTAAACATAACGCAGCCGCCATATGCTGTAACACGCTGTTCTAGAGGGGTCAAGAGTTTTACCTTGTTTTTATCTATGAAGGTTAATAAACCTATAAGAAGAGTTTTTTCAGCCATTTAGCTCTGTGAAATCCCCCAAGGGAGCAACGATAACCAGCAAGAAAACCATTGGCAACCATAAAAAAAATGCTATCCTTAAACGCATGACCGTATCCACTAAAACCCTTCAAAAGTTGACAACGATCAACTTTTGTAAAAACCGGACACGTTAGTCTGCTAGCACAGCAATTAACGACTTCGCCCAAGTGGCGAAAGTATTCCTACTATCACTCAGTCAAAAGGAGACCAACCATGTTCTGTCATCAATGCGAGCAAACCGCTAAAGGCACCGGATGTACCAAGGTAGGCGTATGTGGTAAGCAGCCTGATGTAGCGGCCCTGCAAGACAACTTGCTCTACGGCCTGCGCGGGTTGGCCTGCTATGCCAGCGAAGCGGAAAAATTGGGCGCCACGGATCCGGCCATCGATATTTTTATGTTGGAAGGGCTATTCGCTACCGTAACCAACGTCGATTTTGACCCAAAGCATCTCACTGCCGTAATTCAGAAGTGTGGGCAGATGAAAGACAAAGCCCGGGAGATGTTTCTTAAGGCCGGCGGTCATGAACAGGGCAGCTCATTATTCGACCGTATCAAGGCTTTTTTTGGCGCTGAAGTAGCCGGCAAAGGCCCTATGGCCTGGACTCCTGCGGCGAATCTGGTCACGCAAGGAGAACAGGTCGGTATCGAAACCCTGCATAGCGACCCGGACGTCCGTTCAGCCATAGAGATCCTTATCTATGGACTCAAAGGTATGGCCGCTTACGCCGACCACGCTCAAATCCTCGGCAAGACGGATGCCGAGGTCCTGGCTTTTAATCATAAGGCCCTGGCAGCTACCTGCGATCCCGACCTCGGGCTGATGGACTTTGTAACTTTAAGCATGGAGTGTGGCAAACAGAACCTGACTACCATGGGCATTCTCAACGAGGGCAATGTTGAGCACTACGGTCACCCGGTACCGACCCCGGTTAATACCGGCACCAAGGCCGGCAAGGGGATCTTGGTCTCCGGTCATGATCTGAAGATGCTCGATGAACTGCTGAAACAGACCGAAGGTAAGGGTGTCAACGTCTACACCCACGGCGAAATGCTGCCAGCCCATGGCTATCCTGGGCTGAAGAAGTATGCTCACTTGGCCGGAAATTTCGGCGGCGCCTGGCAGGACCAAGCCAAAGAGCTGCCCCAGTTCCCCGGAGCCATCATCTTCAACACCAACTGCATTCAGAAACCTGCCGAATCGTACAAAGACCGCCTCTTTACCTGGGGGTGCACCGCATGGCCCGGCGTAACCCACATAGACGGTTTCGATTTCAGCTCAGTGATTGACAAAGCACTGGCCAGCCCCGATGTAGCAGAAGCACCCGGTAAGGAAATTTTAGTCGGCTTTGGCCACAATGCTGTCCTCGGCGTAGCCGACAAGGTCATCGCGGCGGTTAAGGGGGGAGACATCAAGCACTTCTTCCTCATCGGCGGCTGTGACGGAGCTAAGTCGGGTCGCAATTACTACACCGAGTTCGCAGAAAAAGTCCCCCAAGACAGCGTGATTCTGACCTTGGCCTGCGGAAAGTACCGCTTCAACAAGCTCGACTTCGGCGACATCGGAGGTATTCCGCGCCTGCTCGACGTCGGCCAGTGCAATGACGCCTACAGTGCCATCCAGATCGCAGTTGCTCTGGCGGGGGCCTTTGAGTGCGGAGTCAATGACTTGCCACTGAGCATGATCCTTTCCTGGTACGAGCAGAAGGCCGTAGTCATCCTACTGACCTTGCTCCACCTTGGCATCAAAAACATCAAGCTCGGTCCCACATTGCCGGCCTTTATCACTCCGAATGTTCTTAACTTCCTGGTAGAAAACTTCAACATCGCGCCAATCACAACCGCGGAGGAGGATCTTAAGGAAATTCTCGGCTAACATTGACTCTGCATGCGATAAAGAGGCGGTACACTTCGTTGTGCCGCCTTGTCGTTTTGTAGTCGAGCTGATTCGAAAGGACGACAGAAAAAGAGCCTCTTAACACAATCTACCCACAACGTGTTGCGTGATCAGCAAAAGTATTTGACTAGAGATACAAATTGCGGTAGATAGAGTGACCTAAAAAATTGCCGCCCTAGCTCAGTTGGTAGAGCAACGCACTCGTAATGCGTAGGTCGTCGGTTCAACTCCGATGGGCGGCTCCA
>JAIOSZ010000161.1 GCA_021107335.1 Desulfuromonadaceae bacterium
CAAGAGAGTTTTCGACGTGCGTGAAACGGAAGATGAAGCGGCCGATTGTTTTGCGCAATGCATCCTCGGCATCGATCTTTAAATAGCGACCGAGATTGGCGGAGGCAAACAGTAAGTCGCCGAGTTCGTCTTCGATTGCTTGCTGGTCGTCTTCTTTGATGGCCTGTTCAAGTTCGGCCATTTCCTCATGCGCTTTCGCCAGGGCGCCTTCGACTTCCGGCCAATCAAAACCCGCGCGGCTGGCTCGTTCGGTTAATTTTTTAGCATGCATTAGTGCTGGCAGGCCTGGAGGAATGGAGCCAAGGATCGATTCGGTCTTGTGTTGCGATCCCTTTTCCTGTTTTTTGATCGATTCCCATTGCTCGGATACGTCGGCTGCTGTCTGGCATTCGCTGTCACCGAAAACATGGGGATGGCGACGCTCAAGTTTGTTGGCTATGCCGGTGATCACATCGACCATACTGAAATCACCACGCTCTTCGAAGATACGCGCCTGAAAGACGACTTGAAGCAGCAGGTCGCCGAGCTCTTCGCAAACCTTCTCCGGCTGACCGCTGTCGATGGCTTCAAGGGTTTCGTAGCATTCTTCTAATATAAATGGTTTGAGTGTCTCCGGTGTCTGTTCAATGTCCCAAGGACAGCCGTTAGGCTTTCGAAGTCTGGTCATTATATTTAGCAGGCGCTGTATTGCATTGGCGGCCTCAGTCTGTTGCATATAAATCCTCCAGGTGGTTTGAGCGGTAGTTGCCGCCCTCTAGGGGGGCATGGAATTGACTTTATTTTTATGACATCATCGCAAAAGTTGCCTTTTAATGATAGGGTCTACAGGGGTTGGAATGGTGTCTTTGGGCGGCGTCGGCCGGGAATGGTTTTTGCCTTGACAAAATAGGGGCAGGCTTTATACTACCCGCTTATTCAGCGGAGGATGGGGAGGTCAGGCGTGTTTATTTCTGTAGACGAGTTAAAGGAAGCGGGCCTACTTCTGAATCTTGAAGAGCCGCTGATAGCGTTCCCTGTGTTGATCGAGATTGCAGACAGTGGTTCCTGTCAGTTTGTCGGTCCGGTAACGATACAGGCGAAGGTTTTTAAGATACACGAAATGGTTGTGGTTGAAGGTCTGGCGGCTGTCTGCGCAACCTTCACCTGTAGCCGTTGTTTGAAGGAATTCGAGCAGTCCGTCAGTAGTGACTTTGTCCTGACGTACTGTCGTGAATTGCCTCAAGTTGAAGTTGAAGTCGAAGTCGATGGCGAGGAGGAAGGCGCTGAGCTCAGCGCTGATGATATGGGTTTAATCCTTTTCGATGGGCAGAAAATTGATCTGTCGGAGAGTATTCAAGAACAACTGGTGATGGCTTTGCCCAGCAGGCCGGTTTGTGACGAAAAGTGCAAAGGGCTTTGCCCGCAGTGTGGAGTAGATCTTGATTTGGCTTCCTGCGATTGTCGTCCTCAGGCTGTTAGTCTGAAGATGGCTGCTTTGAAGGATTTTAAGGTCAAAAAAACATAAATACGCCGCTCAAGGCGGTGGTCGTTGGTGAGAATTCAGTCGGCGCGCAGTTGTGGCCGATACATAAGGAGTATTTAAAATGGCGGTACCAAAGAAAAAAACATCCAAATCCAAACGCGATATGCGCCGGGCTCACGATAGCCTTACCGCTCCCGGTATGTCGATTTGCCCTCAGTGTAAAGAGCCCAAGCAACCCCATCGGGTTTGTGGCAGCTGCGGTACTTATAAGGGTAAAGACGTTACTGAGACTGATGCATAATAAGAGGTCGGCCGCTTGAAGGAAAAAATAGTAGTTGCCGTTGATGCTATGGGCGGAGACAACGCACCCGCCGTAGAGGTTCAGGGTGCCGTTGCGGCTGCCCGGCGTTGGGGCGTTTCCGTTGTCCTGGTCGGGGATAGAGATAGGGTAGAGGACTGTCTAGCGCAGGAGTCGACTTCTGGTCTCGATATCCGTATCCAACATGCCAGCGAAGTGATCGGCATGAAAGATTCGGCTTCCGATGCTGTTCGTAAGAAGAAGGATTCTTCGGTTCGGGTTGCTTTCGATCTGGTTCGCAGTGGCGAGGCTCATGCGGTCATCAGCGCCGGTAATTCCGGTGCCACTCTGGCCGTCGGCATGTTTCGGCTTAAGCGTATCCGCGGTATCGATCGTCCTGCCATCGCTACCATCATGCCCAATATGGTGGATCAGACGGTGGTTCTCGATGTCGGTGGTACTGTCGATTGTAAGCCGGCTCATCTAGAACAATTCGCTTTGATGGGGGAAATATACGCCAGGTCTGTCCTGGGAAAGACCCGTCCGCGAGTTGGCATCCTCTCCAATGGGGAAGAAGAGAGCAAGGGCAACGATCTGGCTCGCCAGGCTCATCAGTTGCTCAAGGGGTCGGACCTCAACTATCTCGGTTTCATAGAGGGGCGTGATCTCTTTAACGGTAAGGTTGATGTCGTCGTCTGCGACGGTTTCGTCGGCAATATCGTGCTTAAGGTATCCGAAGGGTTGGCCGAAGCCATCAGTTCCATGCTGAAACGGGAAATCGGCAGTCGCTTTCTGGCCAAAATTGGCTACTTGTTAGCTAAGCCGGCCTTTGCTGCTTTCAAAAAGCGCATCGACTACGCCGAATATGGCGGAGCTCCATTGCTCGGCATTCAAGGCACGGGTATGATCTGCCATGGTGGATCCGATTCCCGTGCCATTATGAATGCTATCGGCCTGGCCCGTGAATCTGTAGCACAACGGGTCAACGATCGATTAATCGAGCACTTGCATCTTGGGGCGGATAATGAGACAGGTGCCGAAAAACCCTAGGGTCTTATCCAACGGGCGTTGCCGTTGGAGGGTTTTTCGGTGAGGGAAGTTTCTAAATGCTATATAGTCGTATAATTGGTACCGGATCGTATCTGCCTGAACGGGTTCTCACTAATGGTGACCTGGAGCAGATGCTCGATACCAGCGACGAGTGGATTGTCACCCGGACCGGAATTCGCGAACGCCATATCGCCGGGGAGAATGAACATACCTCCGATCTGGCGACCAAGGCGGCCTTACAGGCTCTCGACATGGCCGGGCTTAAGGCCAGTGATATCGATCTGGTTTTGGTGGCTACCGTTACCGGTGATTTCAGCTGGCCGGCGACAGCTTGTTTGGTGCAAAGTCAACTTGGCGCCGAGAACGCCTTTGCTTTTGACCTCTCCGCGGCTTGTAGCGGTTTTGTCTATGGTCTGGCTACGGCTGACAGCTTTATTCGCTCCGGCAAGGCCAGGCGAGTTCTGCTTATTGGCGCCGAGATTTTTAGCCGTATTGTCGATTGGCAGGATCGCAGCACCTGTATTCTGTTTGGCGATGGTGCCGGAGCTGTGGTGCTTGAAGGGCAGGAGGGTAAGCAGGGGATCCTGTCCACCCACCTGCACACCGATGGGTCCCAATGGGGTCTTCTCTATCAGCTCGGTTTCGGTTCGCGCAACCCGGCTTGCGGAGAGGATGGTAAGAAAAAGCTTCCCTATATTCAGATGCAGGGCAACGAGGTTTTTAAGGTTGCTGTGCGAGCCTTATGCGATGCGGCCGAAGAGGCATTGTCCGCCAACAATATTAGCATCGATCAATTGTCTTATTTTGTGCCCCACCAGGCCAACCGGCGGATCCTAGAGGCAACGGCCAAGCGGATAGGCCTACCACTGGAAAAACTTGTAATGAATGTCGATCGTGTCGGCAATACCTCCGGTGCGTCGATTCCTTTGGCCCTCGATGAGCTCAATCGGCAAGGCAAGCTCAAGGATGGTGATCTGGTGTTGCTGGATGCCTTCGGTGGTGGTTTTGCTTGGGGCTCAGCGCTGTTACGCTGGTAGCAACGAACTTTTTGTTCGGGTAAGGAGTAGTTGATGTCTAAAGTGGCTTTTATTTTTCCCGGACAGGGTTCCCAATACCCTGGTATGGGTAAGGATCTGGCGGATAACTTCGCCGTTGCTCGAGAGGTTTTTGAAGAGGCTAACGACTGTCTCGGATTCGATGTGGCCAAGCTTTGTTTTGACGGACCCGAATCTGATCTGAAGCTTACAGCCAATACCCAGCCGGCAATATTGACCGTCAGTATCTCTGCCCAGCGGGTTGTTGCCTCTGAGTGTGGATTGACAGCGGCCTATGCCGCCGGTCATTCCCTCGGCGAATATTCAGCTCTGGTCTGCGCCGGGGCTTTGTCTTTTACTGAGGCAGTGGCAACGGTTCGGCAACGGGGCTTGTTCATGCAGGAAGCGGTGCCCGTTGGTGTTGGCACTATGGCCGCAATTATCGGTCTTGATGGTTCTGTTGTGGAAGAGGTTTGTCAACAGGCCGCTAAAGGTGAGGTGGTCGCACCGGCTAATTTCAACAGTCCTGGACAGGTTGTTATTGCCGGTCATGTGGCCGCCGTCGAGCGAGCCATGAGCCTGGCTAAAGAGCGAGGTGCCAAGCGGGCTCTGGCGCTGCCGGTTAGCGCACCTTTTCATTGTAGTCTGATGATTCCCGCTGCCGAGCAGCTGTCTAAGGTGCTTGACAGCGTAACCCTGGGTGCCCTGACAATTCCTGTGGTAAGCAATGTGGAAGCTCAGGCATATAGCGACGCTCAGCGAGTCAAAGAGCTTTTGGTGACACAGGTTTCAGCTCCTGTGCGCTGGGAA
>JAIOSZ010000034.1 GCA_021107335.1 Desulfuromonadaceae bacterium
CGCCCAGGAATTGAGGGCCGGATAGAGCAGGCCGTGACCGCAACCTGCGACCAGCCCTGCGGCGGCCAGAGCAAACTGACCGTGAACCAGCGTCAAAGCCAACAGCCCGACGCCGGTGATGCTCAGCGCATAGGGCACAATGCGCCTCTCGCCAAAACGATCAGCCAGCCGGCCCCCCACTAGGCGCACCAGCACCGCCGCCGCCGAATAGCAGAGAAAATAAACGGAAACAAAGGCGATACGCCGCTCTGCGGCCAGCGGTGCGACAAAGTTGCCGGCAGCGGCCAGGCCAAAACCGAACAGCACCGCAAGCACCGACACCAGAACCATCTTAGGTCGCCGCAGCACGGCGAAGAAGGAAACTCCGCTAGCCGTTGTACCGCGCACCAGGGTTTCGGCCAGCGGCAGATGGCAGACCAGGCCAACCGCCGCCAAGCCGCTGGCGGTATAAAAAAAGGCCGGTTCGCCCCAGCGGACCAGGGCCAATTCGGCCAGACTGGGGCCGACAGCCAAGCCGACCAAGCCAGAAATGCCGAACATGCCGATCCCCTCGTTAAGGCGGAACGGCGGAACGATATCCGCCACATAGGTGAAACAAGCGGTGAAACAGAGTGCCAGACCGATGCCATGGACCACGCGCAGCAACAGCAACAGTAGATAGATATCGGCCAAATCGTTGCCAAGGGCCAGATAGCCGCAGGGTAGCAAAGTCATCAGCAAAGAACCGATGGTATAGCTGTGTTTGCGCCCCAGGCGGTCGATCAGTTCGGCGACCCAGGGTCGGCACAGGGTCGCCGCCAGAGCGAAAACCCCCATGATCAGACCGATATCGGCCTTGGTTCCACCGTGTTTTTCGATCAGCAGAGGAAATAGAAAAAACACCCCGAAACTGGCGGCGGCGGCAAAATTGGCCACCGCCATGGCGACAAACGCAGCGCCGTAGAGGCGAGGTTGATTTGACGAATTTGCGAATAATTTTCGTAGCAAAACGATTACGGCCCCTTGCGTTTAAACAAACACTTATTGTTTAATACTTCTCAATAAGACAAACACTATTACCGTGCTGTAAACAAACACTGCAGGCAACCCTTTCACACCCCAAGGAGGAAAGATGGAAATGGATACCGTCAATGCTTGGCTGACCGTCTACGGAATTCGCATCCTCGGTGCCGTCGTTATTCTGGTACTAGGCATCTGGCTCAGCAAGCTACTGACCAAACTGCTGCGCAAGATTCTCAGCAGCCGCAATGTCGAGCCCACGTTAATCGGCTTCACTAGCAACCTGGCCTACTCGGGCCTGTTGGTCTTCGTCATCATCGCCGCCCTTAACCAGGTCGGCTTTCAGACTACCTCGCTAATTGCCGTAATCGGTGCCGCCGGCCTGGCCATCGGTCTAACCCTACAGAGCTCCCTGTCCAACTTTGCCGCCGGGGTGATGATGACCATCTTCAAACCCTTCAAGGCTGGCGATTTCATCGAAGGGGGCGGCACAGCCGGTGTTGTTGAGCAGATTCTGATCTTCAGCACCCAGCTTAGAACCGGCGACAACAAGACGGTCATTGTACCTAATGGCAGTCTGCTCAGCGGCAATATCGTCAACTACAGCACCAAGGACACCCGGCGTCTGGACCTGGTGATCGGCGTCGGCTACGATGACGACATTCGCAAGGTCAAAGAAGTGCTGCTCGACATTATCGCCGCCGAGGATCGCTTCCTCAAAGACCCCGCGCCGGTAGTTGCCGTGTTGGAGCTGGCCGACAGCAGCGTCAACTTCGCCTTCCGTCCCTGGGTCAAGGGCAGCGACTACTGGCCCACCTATTTCGACACACTGGAAACCATCAAGCTGCGCTTCGACGAAGCAGGCATCTCGATTCCTTACCCGCAGAGCGACGTGCATATGATTCCGGTGCCGGCGGACAAACCGGCGGCCTGATCTTCAGTCGAAAACATCTCATTGCTGTCGCAAGACAGCAGCAGATGGCAAGCCATCTGGCCCTGGGAAGATTCTCCTTTCTCAGGGCCTTTTTTTGTGTTTAACCGAAGGGGTCGCAGGCGCCTGCCAGGGATCGTTCGGCCAGGGATGCTTGGGATAACGACCGGCCAGTTCCTTTTTCACCTCGGGATAGACATTGTTCCAGAAACTGGCCAGATCCTGAGTTACGGCGAGAGGCCGCCTTGCCGGCGACAGCAGATGAATCAGCACCGGCACTCGGCCGGCGGCGACCCGCGGCGTATCGGCTAGGCCAAACAGTTCTTGCAGTTTGACCGCCAACACCGGTGGCCCTTCAGCTTGGTATTCGAGGGCCACCCTACGGCCGCTCGGAACGGGCAGATGAGTCGGAGCCGCCTCATCGAGAAGACGCTGCTGCGGCCAGCTGAGACAGGCACTCAAAGCCGGCAAAGGGTTAAAGCGAGACAAGTCATCGCGACTGCGTAGCCCGCTAGCAAAGGGGGCCAGCCAGGATTCAAGATTAGCCAGCAGGGCCTCGGAGGAAAAAGCAGGCCACTCTTTCTCGGGATAGGCTGCTGCTATAAATTGTACTCGCTGTTGCAGGGCACGAGCGGCTCGGCTCCAGCCGAGGGCATCCAGACCGAGCAGGCGCAGGCCCTCGAAAATAGCCGGCAGCACCTCTTCGGCCCTGGCGGCTACCGGTCGTTCGACCAGGGGCAGGGTGCCGAGCAAACGAGCTTCACAGGCAACCACCCTTTGCCGCTCCCGGTCCCAGCGAACCTTTCTCTGCCAGGCCAAGCGACCAGCAAATAGCTCTTCCAGAGTCTCGATCTGAATCACGCAGGCCGAATCAATCTGGCCATCGCCGTTCTTGCCGCCGCTCATATTCACTGCCACCAGCAGTTCGACCTCACCGACCCCACTGCGGGGAGAAAGCTTTCCGCCCTGACCGCCGCTGAGCAGATAGCGGCCATCGCCACCATGCCGCAGGCGACCGATGCGGTCGGGATAGGCCGCAGCCAGCAGCGGGCTGACCTCTTTAGCCGTTGGTACAACCCTTGCCGGCGCTTCCGTCAAGGCAAAGTGGCTTCGCCAATAACGGGCGGTGCGATCAATGGACCGACAAGCGCCGGCATCAAAGGATGTGGTTAGTTGGCGTCGAGCCCGCCAAGCGGCAAGAATCTCCAGCCGTTCCAGCAGATCGCAGTCGCTGCGATGGGATGCCCGCCGCTGTTGGCGCAGGGGATCCCGTTCCGACAGCAGGGCCACCAGATCGCAAGCCAGAGGCAGTTGCTTCCGCGCCTTGGCAGTAAGGAGCAGGGCGGCCAGGCGGGGGTGGACCGGCAAAGCCGCCATCCCTTCGCCGTAGGGGGTAATGCGCTCTGTTTCGTCGAGGGCGCCAAGTAATCTTAGCAACTGCCGCCCCTGCGCCATGGCAGTCGCCGGCGGCGGGTCGAGCCAAGCCAACTGCTCAGCATCAGCCAGCCCCCAACGGGCCAGTTCCAGAGCCAAGGGAGCCAGATCGGCGGAGCGGATTTCCGGCGGCGCAAAGGGCAACAGACTCCCCTGCTCCCCCTCGGTCCACAACCTCCGACACTCACCCGGCCCCAGACGCCCGGCTCGTCCGGCCCGCTGCACGGCATTGGCGGCGGAAATGCGCACCGTCTTCAGATGCTGCAATCCGGAGCCAGAATCGAACCGGGGCTGGCGCATGTAGCCGCTGTCGATCACCACCTGCACCCCTTGGATGGTCAGGCTGGTCTCGGCGACATTGGTGGCCAGCACCACCTTGCGCTGAGCTGCGGGGGTCAGAGCCCGTTCCTGTTCAGCAAAGGGCAGATCAGCGTAGAGGGGACAGAGCAGCGCTTCGTTCATGGCCGAATGCCCCGCCAGCAGCTCACGGCAGCGCTGTATATCGCCGACCCCAGGGAGAAAGACCAGCAGATCACCTTCCGTCGCCGGCCAGGCCCGGAGCACCGCTGCAGCGGCAACTTCGGCGATGCGGCCCACAGGGGGCTTGTCGAGGTAGCGAACCGCCACCGGAAAGCTGCGCCCGCAGCTAGACAGCAGGGGCGCGTCGCCGAGCAGTTTCGCGATCGGCGCACCATCGAGGGTGGCCGACATGACCAGCAGTTTGAGGTCGTCGCGCAACCCTAGCTGCACATCGCGACACAGGGCCAGGGCCAGATCCGAATGGAGATTTCGCTCGTGAAACTCGTCAAAGATCACCAGACCAACCCCCTCCAGGTAGGGGTCGCTTTGCAGCCGTCGGGCCAAGATGCCTTCGGTCACCACCTCAATTCGAGTCCGGCGCGATACTCGGCGCTCAAAGCGAATGCTGTAGCCGACGGTGCCACCGACCTGTTCTCCGAGACAGCCGGCCATGTAACGGGCTGCATTGCTGGCCGCTAACCGGCGGGGCTCGAGTATCAGAATACGACGCTCGGCCAGCCACGGCTCGTCGAGCAGGGCCAGGGGCACGCGGGTGGTCTTACCCGCCCCCGGTTCGGCCTGCAGCACCGCGCAGTCATGGTCGATCAGGGCGCGGCGCAGATCGGGCAGTAGCTCGTCGATGGGCAGACGGCCGGCATTGGCAAGGGCGATTTTAGCTGAAATACGATCAGTCAATGGACAGTTCCTGCAGATGTCGGAGCGCTTTGGGAATCAATACCTCGGAGAGGAGCGGGAACGGCACCTGCTGTATGTGGGAGGATACAGGAAATTTCAAAATTCAGAAAACCAGGGCTTTCGCGCAGAGGACTGTTTTCTAATCGGGCGGTGGCAGTGTTTGCTACTTTGGGTGGTAATTTTAGAACCAAAATATAACCAGGACCGGCGGGTCGCGGCCCGCCAGCCGCCTTACTTTTTGTCCAAGCCAACAAAAAGTAAGCAAAAAATGGCTGCCACTGCGTGGAGCATACTGTCACGCAGGTAAGGAAAAGGCTGATAACCCTAGTCGCATCCTGCAGCTGCATCAATTTCTTTGCGCGGCCCTATTCCCGAAAGCTGGTTGCTGAAACGATCGGCCGATTGTTTTCCCAAACAGTGGTGGCAGTTGCTGTTGGGTGAAAAACCAATAACGCATATGCATCGCTACGGCGACAGGAGTCCAGCGATGGCCAATCCGTCTTTTCTTTGATCTATAAACCTCAACCTGGCCGAGCGGGCTATCTATTCTACAGCCTTTCTAAGCCAAACGAATAATCTCCACCAGCAGTTCCGCCACTCGCGCCATATCCGCCACGCTTACCGATTCTTCCACTGTATGAACCTTGCACATACCGGTGCCGAGAATCACCGTCTCGATACCGTAACTATTGAGTATATTGGCGTCGCTGCCACCTCCACCGTCCCGCACCTCCAGAGTGCGATCGAGATTAACAGCGGCCTGTTGAGCCAGTTTCACAATGGCCGCATCGGCAGACACCGCCATGCGGGGGTAGTCGCTGACCACCTCCCGTTTGACGGTCACGTCAACCCGCTCCCCGTCGATAACGCAAGAAGCTTCCCGGGCCGCTTCTTCCAGGCAAGCAATCATATGTTCGGTCTGCGCCGTCAGTTTGGCTTCATCGTGGCTGCGCGCCTCCCCTTCCAACACCACCTTACGGGGAATAATGTTTATGGCCTCGCCGCCATTAAAGGTACCGATATTGGCGGTAGTCTCATGATCAATGCGTCCCAGACGCATGGCGGCCACCCCTTTTGCCGCAGCGGCGATAGCCGAAATGCCCTGTTCCGGGTCGATACCGGCGTGAGACTCGCGACCGATAATTTCAAAACGCATCTTATTGGCCCCCGGTGCGGTATTAATCAACCAATCGACCCCCGAGGTATCGAGGGCCACACCACGACGGGAAGTGACCTTGCTGCAATCGAGATGCTTAACGCCGAGCA
>JAIOSZ010000332.1 GCA_021107335.1 Desulfuromonadaceae bacterium
CCCATATTTGGTGCCACGTTGATAGAGCAGGTTGTCATGCTAGTTGAATTTGAGGGGATCAGATTCCTGCTGCTCTGATTAACGGTCTTCTGCTATGGTATCGACAATTATTGGTTTAGTTATAGTCCGATGTGCAATCCCTGTTCTTCAATGAGAAAGCTCGCAAATTCACCTGAGGCGGTTTTTCGGATGGGATTTCAGAGGGGATAATTTTTATGGCCGAATTCAGCAAGGGTTCACTTACGGTCGGTGAATCCGTTCATTTTGATCACCAGGAACGTGAACAGTGCGGAATTGTCGCGCGTCTTGCCGGTGACATGGTTTTTGTGTTGGGCGAGGATCGCCAAAGTTACCGGTTGCCTGCTGCGAAGGTACGGTCCCAGAAGCTTGTCGTTGCGGATGCTGAAGTCGATGTCAGTATAAAGCCTTCGGCCGCTTCCCTGCAGGTCGATGAGGAGGTGACGTTTGGTTGCCGTGGCCGGCGATTGAGCGGTCGTGTCGTAAGACTCAATCAGCGCCGGGTTCATGTTCTGTGCGATAATGAGCAGGAGTATGCTGTTCCTTATGAGCGGATTGTTGCTCCGGCCAGAAACCCCTCCGATGATAATGGCAGGCGGCTGACGGCCATCCAAAAACAGGCGGATCACTTACTGCGTGAGCACGGTCTGGCAGACTGGTCTTTCGATTTCGATCATGCGACCCGCCGAGCCGGCTGTTGCGATTATCGCCGCAAGCGTATCTCCCTGGCCTTGCAGTTTTCTCGACGGGCCAGCGAAGCCGAGATTGCCGATACCCTGTTGCATGAAATTAGCCATGCCCTGGTCGGGAAAAAGCACAATCATGACAAGGTCTGGCGAGCCAAGGCGCAGGAGCTTGGTTCCTCCGGGGAACGTTGCCACGATTCACGCTTCTGCCCTCCGCGCTATATCATCGCTTGTCGCAACGGCTGCTGGACAGCCACCGCCGAGAGGCGCCGCCGTAATATCGTGTGTCGCCAGTGCCAAGGGGAAATCAGCTATCAAACCTACACGGAGCAACGCTGGCAGGAAGGTCAGGGCTCCAAGCACAATAGCTGAAGCTTTATGTCACATGCGTTGGATAAAAAAAGAGGCCCATACCGAAAGGTGCGGGCCTCTTTTTGTTCATTGAGAGCGTGTAAATCAGGCCGCGTTACGGCCCTTAATGTCGGAAACGCCGCGGCGCAGCAACCAGGCACCGGAAAAAGTGGCCAGGGTACCGAACAGACCGGCCAGGCCGGTGCTCAGTGCATTGCTGCCTAAGCCGGGCAGGCGGTAGTCAGCCAGGGGCGCCAACCAAGTGCTGTCCGAAAATAGATGCAGTTGAGCGGCGGCTTTCTCCAGGCCATCGGGCAGGCTGCTGGCTAGAGGGCTGAGGAACAAAGCCACAGCGCTGGCGATCAACAACGGGGCTACCCAAGCTTGACGGCTGCTACCCTTTTGGAGGGCAGGCGCCAGGGCCAACCAGGCAGCGGCGGTAATGATGCCCTCGCCGAGGCCGATCCAGAGGTGGCTGCCGAGCATGGTGCTGGCAACGGTGATGAAAGAATAGGAAGAGGAGGTAGCCAGCTCGGCGCTAGTGATCAGAGCGGCAGCCATCACCGACAGCCAACCACCAACGGCCAGCAAAGAAGCTTGGCCGGCAGTACCCAGTTGCGGCCGGCGTAGCAGGCCGCCGATACCCACACCGAGCAGGGCCATGTTGCAGACGTTGGCACCCAAGGCGAGCATGCCGCCGTCGCCGAAGAGCAGTGCTTGCACTGCCAGCACCAGGGTCATGGCCAGGACGCCGAAGGGGACGCCGAGCAGGGCCGCTGCCAGCACGCCGCCGAGCAAGTGGCCGGAGGTGCCGCCGGGGATGGCGAAGTTCATCATCTGACCGGCAAAGATCAGCGCTGCCACAGCGGCGAAGCGGGTCGCATTCGGTTTGGTGGTGGAGCGGACAGCGGCCACCACGGCGGTGGTCAGGCCAGCAGCGCCCAGGGCCAGGGTGACAGGGCAGATAGCGCCCTGCAGCATTGAATCGGGTATATGCATGGTTTCCTCCTGCGGTTGATATCGGTGAGTTGCACTAAAGGGTAACGCTTCACATATTGAAGGTCAATAAACGAAAAAATTTCTTTTAAACCGTGACCGGTGTCTGTAGCTGCATCAGGTTGCGATAGTGACTGACTCCACGACGGTCGGCAAGAATCTCGGCGATGTTGTGGTCGACAGGTTCCCGGGTCACATAGAGATGGTGAATGTGGCCGGCGTTGCGGGTGTCGCCGATCAGGATATAGCCGTTGATGCGGCCATCCTGAAGATAAGCGCGGCGAAACAGGTCGCCCTGGCACCAGGTCACGGGCTCTCCCTCAAAAACGCCGACGGAGATGATCGGAAAGTCGATGTGTTTCTGCAGCACGTTGGTGTTAAGGGAACCGTCGTAGTGAGCGCTACCGTGAACCAGATGCCGAGCTGCGACCCGGGCCTGCTGTTGGGCGTTGGGATAGGTGGCATAGAGGCCGGGAACATCGCTGACCAGGTGGCGGGTCAGGGCCACGTCGCCGGCGGCGTAAATACCCGCTTCGCTAAGCAGTTCGCTACTTACCGAAACGCCGTCGTCGGCACCGGTCAGGGGGGCCGAGTTGGGAGTCACACCGGTAGTAACGATGAGCATGGCCGTATCTAGGGTGGTGCCGTCGCTCAGGGTCACGCCCCGTAACTGACCGGCATCGACGCTCAGTGCTTCAACGGTGTTGTGCAGGCGCACATCGAGTCCGGCCTTGGTGGCCAAGCGTTCGGTAGCGAACTGGCCCCCTTCGACGTCGGTCATTTGCGAGAGCAGACGGTTGTTGCGGTGTACGATAGTGACTTCAATGCCGCGATGGTGCAGAGCCAGGGCGGCATCGACACCGATGAAGCCGCCACCGAAGACCACCGCCCGCTGAATGCCCTGTTGGCCGATATAGCGGTCGATGGCTACCATGTCGGTCAAGGTCTTGAAGCCGAAGACCCCGGCGGTTTGCATCCAGTCGGCCTGGGGGCACCAGCTGCGGCTACCAGCGGCGTAAAACAACCGATCGTAGGATTCGCTAGCGCCCTGTTCGGTGCGCACCAGCCGCTGTTCCCGATCGATCTCCACCACCCGATGTTCCAGTAGTGGTGTGACCTGCTGACGTTGGTAAAAATCCTGGCCCTTCCAGAACACGCTCTCCAGCGGATCACCGGCCAGATAAAAGGGGATCACGCAGGGTGAATAGGGAGCGTAGGGCTCATCGCTGATCATGACGATTTCGTCGGCAAAGCCCTCTTGGCGCAGTTGCTGGACGAAATCGGCTGAGGCCATGCCGGTGCCGACGGTGACTACTTTCATGACTTGTCGCTCCGGCGGCGGGCGAACTCCTTGCGTCGCAATTCACGGTACAGGGAGAATAGGGGCGGCTCGCCCTCATCACCGAGTAGATAGACCTTGAGGTTCTGCACCGCCCGTTGGTTGCTCAGTTCATCCGACTCTTTGAATACCAAGGCGTTGGAATGACAGGCGTCGACGCAGGCCGGGTTCAGGCCCTCTTGCAGCCGTTCGTGGCAGAGGTCACACTTGTAAGCTACAGTGCGGCCGTATTGCGCGCGATGGGTCTGTTTGAAGGATACGGCGTCAAAGGGACAGACCATGGCGCACATAGCGCAGGCTTTACAGATATCGGGATTGAGTACCACTGCCGAGGTCTGCGGATCGCGGCTGATGGCGCCGGAAGGGCAGGCGTCCAGGCACATGGCCGGCTCGCAGTGGCGGCAAGAGACAGGAAAGGCCTCGTGCTCCACTCCCAAAACCCGTACGTTGACCTGGGTCTTCTTGTCGCCCACCAGGGCATACAGATTGTGGCTGGGGTGCTGTTGAATGGCACAAGCTATCTCGCAGCCTTTGCAGGCCACGCATTTCTTGTAATCGACAAAGATCTTCTTCATCGGAGTCTCCTTATTGTGAAGCGCGACCGTTCTCAAAGGCCAGCATTTCCTCGACCAAGGCGTTAAGACCGGTTACGTAGCCACTCTCTTCCTGCAAAATGCGGGTCACATTCGGTTCCAGCTCTTCGAAGCGCGGCTCCAGGGGCAGGCTGTGTACGCTGTCGAAGAGGGTGGAAAGGTCGGTGCCGGTCAGCTCAAGTAGTTCGGTCAGCTTGCGGCTGCCATCTTCCTTGCGCCGGTTAACCACCAAGTGAATGTGGCCGATGCCCGACTGACGGGCCAGTTCAGCGGCGTGGCGGGCGACTGCCAGGGCGTTGAAAGAGGTGTCGGTGACCACCAGGCATTGGGAGAAGCCCTCGGCGAGGGCCCGGCCGAAGTGTTCCACGCCAGCCTGGGTGTCGAGGAGGATCGCCTCGTTTTCCCGCAATGACAGGTGGCTCATTACCGAGTCGAGGAGTACGTTTTCCGAGCACAGGCAACCCGCGGCGGCTTGCACCACGGTACCCATGACCAGCAGGCTGAGATTTTCGTCGACCTGCACACCGAAGCGCGCCACGACGTCGTCGACCCGTGGGTTGAGACGGAAGAGGCTACCGAAGGACTTGCCCGGCCGTACGCCGGTCTTCTCCTCGATGTAATCGTGATTACGGTTGAGAGGTACGATGGCCGCCGCTTCTTCCAGCGGCAGACCGAGGGCATAGGGCAGGTTCATCTGCGGATCTTCGTCGGCGGCCAGGACCTTGACGCCCCGTGCGCTGAGCAGTCGCGACAGGCAAGCAGTGAGGGTGGTTTTGCCGACCCCACCCTTGCCGGTGATCACGACGCGAAAACCGTTGGGTTGTTTCATGGTCATCTCCTAAATGCCGAGGCCGGCGCGCTTTTCATTGATGATCGCCAGCATCCGCTCGGCGGTGGCGGTGGGGTCCTCTTCGACAAAGAAATAGCCGCCGAGCAGGTCCTTGGACCCTTCGGTGAGAATTCCCGTTACCGCCGGGCTGCCGAGGATCGGCGGTGCAGGCCACAGATGAACCGGAAGGCCGGAACCGACGAAATAAGAGCCGATGGCGACAGCTTTCTCGGTGGTCCATTCCGGGGCCGAACCAGCCAGGGGCAGAGCCGAGATGTCCACGCCGAGATGGTCGGCGATGGCTCCAGCCAGCACCAGCATCCGTGAACAGTCAACGCAGGAACCCATGTGCAGTACCGGCGGAATGCCGAGGGATTTACAGACGGCCTTCAAGCCGGGACTGGCCAGTTCTTGAGCATCCAGATTCATCAGTCCAGCCTTGGCTGCGGCGATGGCCCAGCAGCCGGTGCCGATGACCAGAATATCGCGTTTGATCAGCTCGCGGGTCAATTCTTGATGAAACAGATCCTGCTTGACCTTGACGTTGTTGCAGCCGACGATGCCGACCACACCTTTGATGGTGCCGTTGGCGATAACCTCCACCAGCGGTGCCGGGGTGCCGCCGAGGGCCGCCAGAATCTGCTCCACAGAAAAGCCGACCACTGCTTCGGCGGTCTCCTGAGGGATATAGACCTTGGCCGCGTTGCGGTTGGGGAAGGCATCGATGGCCCTCTGCACGATCTGCTCGGCAATCTTGTCGGCGTCGTGTTCTTCAAACTGCATATGGATCGCGCCGGGGATGTTGACCTGCTCGCTGGTGGTAATGAACTGGGTGTGGTAGCAGGAGGAGAGATCAGCCAGCGAGGGGAAGATACATTGCACGTCGACCACCAGTGCCTCGACGGCGCCGGTCATGATGGCTAGTTCGCTGTGCAGCAGGTTGCCGGCCACGCCGACCCCCTGGCGCATGAGAATCTCGTTGCCAGTGCAGCACAGCCCGGCTACGTTGACGCCCTTGGCACCAACGGCCTCAGCGGCCTTATTCATCTTTGCCGAGCGGGCCAGTTCCACGACTTTTTCCGATAAAATCGGTTCGTGACCGTGGACGATGATGTTGACCATCTCCGCATCGAGCACGCCGAGGTTGGCCTTGATGGTTCGTACCGTCGGCGTGCCGAACAGTATGTCTTGCAGTTCGGTGGCGATCAAAGAGCCGCCCCAACCGTCGCCCAGTGAGCAGCGCACGGTCTGCGCTACCAGGGTGAGGGGATCGGCGTCGCAGCCGAAGTGGGTGCGGTGCAGAATATCCACTGCCTCACGGTCGATGCCTCGCGGCATGAGGCCGATGCGAGCGCCCGTTATGTCCTTGAGCGCAACTTCCGCTTTGCCCAATTGCTCTTGCAGTCGCTTTGGCATGTAGGCGGCAGCAAACTGGATCGCTGCCTCGGTCTGGGAACCAAAGCAGTCCAGAGCAGCGTCGGCCACCTTGTCGGCCAGTTCCAGCGTGGTCAGGCCATCAGCAGAAATGCCCAGCTTGGCGGCTACGCCCTGCAGCTTTTCCTCGTTAACGATCTGGTAGTCGGTATTCTCGCCAGTAGCCACTGCTTTGAGCAGCAAGGCTACCTTGCGGCCATGGTCCGAGTGCGCTGAGGAGCCAACGGCGGCCATTCGTGCCAGATTCCGGGCCACCATGGTGTCGGCGGTGGCACCGCATACGCCGCGGGTCGGGCCTTCACCCAAGGGATCGATGCGACAGGGGCCCTGGGTGCAGATGCGGCAGCAGGTGCCGAGCTGGCCATAGCCACACTGGGGTTGTTGTTTTTCCAAGCGTTCCCAGATGTTATCAATATCGTTCTGGTCGGCAATCTTCAACATGGCAATCGCAGCGGGATCGACGCTACGATGATCTGATTTCACGGGCATGGCGGCTCCTCCAAAAATTGATGGCGTCGAAAAAAGTCCAGCCTACGGCGTTACGGGTTTTTTTCAGGACCTCGACATACGAGTTGTATGCTTTCGCCCCTGAAAAAATACCAAGCCTTGCAGGACAAATTTTTTACTTAACCATCCTATGAGTTTTTGCGAATACGTCTAAATTGGCAACAGACGTTTAGGCTTGCCGGCCATGCTAAGGGATTAAGGCAGCAAAACGCAATGGTCTGTTGGTAAACGGTGCGATAATCTGGTGAATGGTAATTAGGGCAGGAAAGCGGCGCGAAAGCTATTTCAAACCAACCCGTACGAGAAAATCTTTAGCTCGGTTGCGGCTCACGGGCAGACGGCTGTCACTGTCGGCCATCAGCAGAGTCACGGCATTGCCATCCCGAAGCACCTTCTGTACCCGGGCGAGGTTTACCAGGTAGCTGCGGTGAATACGAAAGAACCTTTCCTGACTCAGGCCCGCCTCCAGCAACCCGAGGGACAGATCGCAGAAAAACTCGCCTTCATCGGTTGCTACTTGGGAGTAAACATTCTCCGCTTTGATAAAGACGATCTCTTCCGGGTCGATAAGGTGAATTTCGCCGCTGGCGGTGACCGGTACCTTGATAAAGCGTCGCTGGGGATTGGCGATCAGGCCGGTGATGTCGTACACCAAACAGCAATGCAGCGAGTTGGCCAGAGAGTTGTCGAGTAGAGGCATTAGCTTAAGTAGCAGAAACAGGTCGCGGGGGCCGCCGCTCATGCGCTTGATAGAAAAGGATACCTGGCGGCTCGAATCCTTCATTAAGCTGAAGATCTCTTCCAGTTTGGCCCGACTCGCCCCGCTATGCATTTGCAGCAGGCTCTGGTCAAAGATCTCCTCACGAGAGGTCTCGGCAAAGATCTGCATTAGCGCCCGGTTGACGTAGCTCACCCGGAAATCGTTGTCGAATAGTACGATTCCTGGATCCATGCTCTCCAACAGATTCGGCAGGTTATGATTGTGCATAGCAGCCCCGCAGGTGGTAACTCCGGCAGGTCACCGGAATTACAGCAAGAAAATGGCTTCCATCCGCTAATATTAACAGCAACAGGGGGGCGCTGGCCAGTGCTTGTTGGCAGCCCGTCTACCTTGCATAGTGTGTTAGAATCCTTATAGGGCAACTTCATACAACGCAGAAGCCTTATTAGAGCTGGGAGTCTGTCGGTCTTGACGGGCCGAAACGAAAAATTGGCTGTTTGAGTCCAGATTTTCGAGAATTTGAGAGCGAATAGCAGGGCTATTTGGCGAAAATTGTCGAGAATATGGGC
>JAIOSZ010000118.1 GCA_021107335.1 Desulfuromonadaceae bacterium
GGAATTGTGTTTTGGAAGTTCCTTTTTGTCGGTTGAAGGGGGCTGGATAGTCGTCGTCTCACAACCCCTAACATCTTGGCAAGGCCCGCCAAACCTGCTAGGGGGCCATTCGTGCCTGCTGAGAATTGAAAAATAAAGCCAGAACCGCCAGCCCAAGCCGTTAATTCGGCCAAAGGGGGAGTCAAAACTACCATCCTGCGCGGTTTGAGCCCTCAAACGTGAAGTCAGAGCCACCATTATTTCTTGGGTTTTCAGAAAACTTGAAGTCAGAGACACCATCCCAGGTCCGCTCCAGTTCAAACATGAAGTCAGAACCACCACCTCAAGCGGTTTTTCTTCATCGTCGAGCCAAAACTATTACCCCAGGCCAGATCTACGGTAGAGCAGGCGGTTTCGAGCATTGGCCATTAAAATTGGCCAGACAGATCTTTTCTTGTACTATGCCTGTTAATTTGCCTCCCGGATTCAAGTTGTAAGTGCAACTCTAAACATTTGGTTAGAAGGATAAGCTGCGGTAGGCTCACGGCTTCTTTCACCGACCAAAGTTTGAGGAGCACGATGAAGCACTACACGCAGCTTACCCGAGAAGAAAGATATCAGATTTACGCCTTGAAAACAGTAGGGCAATCAAAGGCGCAAATTGCCAAAGTTCTTGACCGTCACAAATCCACCATTGGCCGGGAGATCACGCGTAATTGTGGATTGCGAGGCTATCGACCGAAACAGGCTAACAGCCTTGCGGACAGCCGGCGCCAGGAAAAGTCTGCTCGCCGCATTGTTCCCGAGTCCTGGGAACGTGTTGAAAACCTGCTTCGCGAATACTGGAGCCCGGAACAGATCAGCAGCTGGTTGCGACAAGAAGAAGATATCCGTGTCAGTCCTGAGTGGATTTACCAATACATCCTCCAGGACAAGCAAACCAGCGGCGATCTTTACACTTACCTGCGTTGCCAGAAACAACGGAAAAAACGTTATGGAGCCCCAGATCGTCGTGGCCAGATCAAGGGACGGGTTTCCATTGACGAACGGCCAGAGGTGGTCAACGAACGCAGTCGTATCGGTGACTGGGAGGCCGACACCGTCATTGGCAAACAGGGCGGCGACGTTCTAGTCACCCTCGTGGACCGCAAGACTCGCTGGAGTATGATCGGCAAGGCCCCTAACCGGACGGCGCAAGAAGTCCAAGCCGTCATAGTGAAACGGCTGTTACCGCTAGCCTCACACGTGAAAACATTGACATACGACAACGGGAAAGAGTTCGCCTTTCATCAGGACATTGACAAGGAGCTCACGTCCAACGGTTATTTTGCGCACCCTTATCATTCATGGGAGCGCGGTTTGAACGAGAACACCAACGGCCTTATTCGCCAGTTCTTCTCAAAAGGGAAGGATCTCTCTGAAGTCTCCGATGAAGAAATTCAGGGGGTGATGGACAAGCTCAACAACCGCCCCAGAAAATGCCTTGGCTTTAAAACCCCCAATCAGGTATTTTTTGGTATCAACCCACCTGTTGCACTAGCAAGTTGAATCCGCGCCCCTTATTGTGTCCCACCCCTTGTTTAAGGAGCACTATTGTGAAAACGTCTTGTCTGTTGGTCTGTGCTGTATTCCTGTACCTCACTTCTACCTCTGTGGCAGGGCCAGCTAAAGTCTATGGCGATGCTGTAGTTGCTGAGGTAACCAGCATCTATGATGGCGACACATTCAAGGCTAACCTGCAAGGTTATCCCTCTATTGCTGGTGAGCGGATTGGTATCCGAATTAAAGGCATAGATACCCCGGAAATGAGAGATAGCCGACCAGAAGTCAAAGCCTTGGCCCGCAAGGCTAAACAATATACGGTTCAGAGATTGCGCGAGGGTCGTAGGGTCATTCTGCGTAGCATGCAGCGAGGAAAATATTTTAGAATTGTCGCTGACGTGTATGTGGACGGCAGCAGCCTGGGAGATGAATTAATATCTGCTGGCTTGGCTAAACCTTATAGCGGCGGGAAAAAACCGAAATGGCAATAAAGGGTTGTTTGGAAACTCTCGATCTATGTGAAATCCCAGGTCCGACGATCGATGATTTTTTGTGTCTGGTTGGTGTTGCAATAGTATAAACGGTTGGACCAAGATTAGTTTTAGATGCTGTACCACAATCAGTTCAGACGCTCCCTGTACGCACGCACGGCTGCCAATAGTGCGGCAGACGGCTCAGGCGGACTCTGGACCATGTGGAAAACTTTTTCAGCAATTTCCGCTCTTAGACGAAGGGTATTTTTTTCCTCAGTAACGTACTGACGTCTACCGTCGCCGGCTAGGATTTCCTCACGACACCGATCCCACACTTCCTCTGCCAGCAACCTGGCATCATCGGCACTATAAATTACAAGATCAAATTCCAGGCTTATCAAGTTGCGCGCACGCTCTTCAGGATCACCGGGATCATCTAAGAAAAAAAATAAAACGGTGCATTGATGACCCCCTTTCCAACTGCAGTGAATGGTGTTCTCGCGAAAAGCAGTACAATAATGAGCGCCTACCAAATTGGTGCTGTCCATAGATCTCCTTATCTGATGCTCCTGAAGATTCGATCATAATAGTCGTTTTTTTGGCTATTAAGGTTTCCCGCAAATCCCATTAACTCTCCCGAGAAGTGACTCAATCTATTTAGGCTCCCTCAAACGTAACGTCGTAACCACCTCGTACCTGCCATCCGAACCAATTTCCATCACAACAACTTCGCCGTTGCGCGGATTACGTACGCGTTCAAAATGTTCCACAGACCAATGAAACCATCTCATCAAAAAAATTCTTAGGGTCAGGCCATGCGTGACGATCACGGCATTTTCTGGAAAATTCGGTTTGGAAAAATCCCGATGCAAAGTTTCCAGAAAAGTGCTGACTCGGTCATAAACATCTGCGCCACTCTCGCCGTCTGGCAGACGGTAATAGAAGGTTCCATATTCGATCCGATCACGGCGGATCCTCCTTAGCTCCTCGACATCCACCAAATGCCCCCATTCTTGCTCCCGTAGCCGGGGATCTTCGATCGATCTCACAATTTGATCGTCCAAAACCGAAACTATACCGTCGAAGGTTTCGCGGGTGCGACACCAAGGAGAAACATAAGCGCGCACTTTTTCCTGTCCGATAATTTCCGCAATCTGCGTACCGGCCACTTGGGCCTGCACTCGGCCTTCCTCTGTCAAGTGCAGAGCATGGTCAGGTGTTGTCTCGTAATGATTTGGATCAGCGTTGCCTTGCGACTCGCCATGGCGAACTAATATTATGCGTTTCGGTTTCATAAAAGCCCTCTATGCTTCTCAAACATGATGAGTCAACCCTACTCAGCAATATGAATCGCCCCTAGCTACGTAGACACACCCAACCCATACGAATTTTGGTTCCAGATTATTTTATCCGGCGGGGCTGGATGTTTTCCAGATATTCTTTCAAATCCTAAATTTGGGGCTAGGTGGGGGGTAGAGAATTCGCAACCTTTTGAGCATAGACAAGACCTAAGTCCTCGAGAAAGCAACAAACTTCTTTGCAGGCATTTGATATGTCCTCGCGTCTTTCTATCAAAGCCTGCTCGGCAATTTCAATAACACGGTCACAACCACTTGACAAAACAGCCATTGCCGTATCGCTACTATCATCACCATAGACTGCGTGCATTGAAGCATCGCTAATCTCTCGTAGCTCTTTAAACGCTCCTGCGCCAAGTGGAGCACAAAACGTATCGAGCCAAGAGTTGAGCAGTTCCTCCTTGGCAACACCGGACAGCATTGATGGCCGCTCCAATTCGTTGTCGATGTTCTCACCCTTATCCTGGTCATCCTTCTGTACCTGCATGTAGGCGTAAGCTGCACCTTCTGGATCCGAGTCGACTTCCGAGCGTAGCCTCTCAACAACACCCCGCTTACGTTGTAGTATGGTTTGATCAACAGCCCCCAGCTTTGATGCTTCCTTGATAAATGAGGTGTACCATGTCCGTTTATCTTTCATACTCACTGTTTCTCGTTTCATAAGGCGCCTAGTATATTGTGGGGTTATCGAGCACTGCCAATGGGTTACTGCTTGACCTAGAGCAGTAAAACTAGCGATCAAACCTCTCCAAACTTTATTTTTCTCATTCTGAAGTCGCTTTAGATAAACTTTAAGGATATCTATTGGTTCGTACGTAATTTTTTAAACCAGGAGGCAATCCTGAGCACTCACTATTATTGTTAAATGAAGTTCGTATTATCTCCTTTTGATCATAATAGGCTTCCTTGAAGTCACCATGTTTTGCCAGTGGCTGCCTAATCCATATCGATTCGATAGATTCCCATTTCGAAATCGACACCAAGGGCGCCCAAAACATCACCATTAAACAACAAACAGGCGAAACAAACAAGAAAAAAAGTCAATTAGATCAAGCACTTATTGTATATACAAAAACTCCAAAAGGTGAATCTCCACTAGTTTAGTAGACACGTTCAACCCATGCTAATGCTGTCTGTTTTTGTTGAAGATTGTTTTCTGGAGGTTGCTGGTTATTTATCAGGCTACCTTTAAAACCCTAGTTTATGAGAAAAGCCCCAATCCGCGGATGGAGGACTTTTCATGCCTGATGGATAGTTAGTTTTAGGGCGGTTGCCCTTGGAAAACCCATGAGGCCATTGGTGATCAACCCTCATTTGAATAGTCTTGTCCTTTGGCAGCTAAGTGTGTTATTGCTCGGCCAAGGAGGGCTTCGATGTCGGCACACGACCTTATTGTTCCTGTTTCATCCAGAACACTTGAAGAGATTGTCAGTGGAAGCAAGGGCTCCTTTAAAGCTACCCTGGAAAGCGTTTCGACAGATGAACTTCTCGGCCTGCTTGCGCTACTGAACCTGCCGAATACCCTCTCGGAAGGCGGTAGTGTTGCGCCGATGCAAAGGGGTCTGGCACGCAGCTTTGAGCTCGCACAGGAGTCTACAACGGGGGATTTCAGGAATAACATTCTGGCGCTGTTCGAACGGAAAAGGCTTATCGCGGGCATTAAAGCCATGCATGCAGCGAAGGTTAGCTTTGTCGATCAATCCACTGTTAACAATCGAACTTTTTTAGACGGCAGCGGAAAGTGGGACTACAGATTTCATAAGACCTACAAAATAAAAGACACCTCCCCTTATCAGGTTTTCACTACTTCGGATTCGTTTTATCTCGGTGAGGAGCAATGCCGTACAATCAGCGCGCTCTGTGCTGACATCGATGAAGCGACCCATCTGGA
>JAIOSZ010000045.1 GCA_021107335.1 Desulfuromonadaceae bacterium
ACCCGGGTCGGCACGTTCATGTTGAAGATGAACTCTTGCACCGACTGTTTGACTTCTTTATAGGTGAGCTTGTCGTAGCGAATGAAGGGCGCCAGCAAGGTATCGAAGCTGGCAAAGGCCTGAGCGCCGGCCGCCTCTCCCTGCAGGGTATAGAAAAAATTGACGGCTTGGCCCAGAGCGGTGCGAAAGTGGCGCGGCGGCCCGCTCTCGATCTTGCCGTAGGCGCCGGTAAAACCTTTCAGCAACAGGTCTTTGAGGTCCCAACCGCAGCAATAGACGGCCAGGGTGCCAAGATCGTGAATATGAAAGTCGCCGGCCCGATGGGCGTCAGCGATATAGTCCGGATAGATCTTGTTCAACCAGTAGTTGCTGGTGATATTGGCAGCGATGTGGTTGTTCAGGCCCTGCAGCGAGTAACCCATATTGGCGTTTTCGTTGACCCGCCAATCTTCCTGGGTCAGATAGGAATCGACCGCTTCTGTCGACTGCTTGATGAACTCTTTGGTCTGACGCAGAGCTTCGTGTTGTTTGCGATAGAGGATGTAAGCCTTAGCAGTCTTGGCGTGCCCCTTTTCGATCAGGATCTTTTCGACCAGATCCTGCACGTTCTCAACCGTCGGTACGCGACCGTCTTTATAGATAACCTCGAGAATGCCGCAGACTTCAGCGGCGATCTGGGTGGCCTTGTCCATGTCCGAGCCATGTACCGCCCGAACCGTTCTTTGAATGGCTTCAGCTATCTTATCTTCTTCAAAGGGGACCAGGCGACCGTCCCGCTTGCGAATAAACTCCAACATCTTCACACCCTCCAATTGTTGATTTTAGCACCATGGCAATGTAGCACAGCCCATACCTCTGTCAAGGCGAAATGCACCATATGTGGTGAAAAATTCCATGCCAATCCACTAGATATTGTGTATACCCTGGGGGAAAGGCTGTGCATGAACGGTGGAAAAATGGGCTCAAACCACGTAATTAAGGGGGGTTGGCGCAATTCACCCTAGACAGAAAAAAAGAAAGGGTTAATCACACATGCGGGGGGAGGGGAACACTATTTAGCGCAGCAATAAAATGGAAACGACCGTCAGGGAGATGGCCAATAGCTGCTGTCGAGTGATGCGCTCACGGTAGATCAGAAAAGACAACAACACCGCCATAACGAAGTACATGCCAACCAGCGGTGCGATGATGGCTAGCGGGCCGCTGGCCAGCGCTCTGAGCAAGGCATAATATCCGCAAAAGTTGGTCACCCCCATGGCCAGACCGATCAACAGGGCTGGCCGGGTACGTTGGCCGGCCTGCTGGGGAAACATACGGCTCTTGACCAGTAGAATCAGCAGGGTGCTCATAGAATAGGACACCGCCATAAAGCCGAAGGCGTCGACCTGCAGGGCGGCGAACTTGCTGGAAACGGTGGAAGTGGCTCCACCGGCGATGGCCAGCAGCGCCAGCACCAAGCCTCGCCGAGCATGACCCGGCTCACCGGCCGTACCGGCACGGCTGCGGGCAAAGAGAAAAAGCACCGTCAAAGCCAGCAGCACGCCGAAACTCTGCTGAAGGGTCAGTCGATCACCGAAATACGCCAGAGAAAAGAGTACCGACAGTACGGTACTTAAGCGGGTCAGGGTATAGACGGTGCCGGACGGCAGACTTTTTAGAGCTTCGATGGTCGCCAGGGTGCCGGTGAGAAAACCCAGACTGTTGACCAGGGAGACGATCAACAAGGGGCCGAGGTGAGTGACGGCAACGGCTCGGGGCAGGTAAGCGCACCAGCTCAGCAACGCCACGGTGGCCATGAAGACAAAGGTGGTGACTGCCGAATTGCAGCGCATTTCGGCGGAGACTTTGTACAGGAAGCGCTGCAGACCGAGGACGACCAGGGCGGTAAGCGCCAGAAGATACCAGTGGGGCATGGCAAGGTTCCGGATGAAAACTAGCTAGTGCCGATCTTGAATGAGGATAAAGAAAGGGCCGCGGCAGTGCGCCGCGGCCCTAGTTGTTCATCTGACTAATTAAAAATAGCTGGCCAGGACTTCAAGAAACTTGGCCGGCAGCGCGTCGGGCTGGCGCTTGTAGAGCATACCCAGAGCGCTAACCACAAAATAGCCGTGGCTGGCATAGAGCTTTTTCAGGCTGCGCTCGGTGAGGGGCAACCAGTTGACGGACAGGGCGTCGCTGCCCGCTTCCAGTTCGAGCTTTTCGGCCTGTTCACCCACCAGATGCAGGTGCTTGACCGTCGATTCTATCCAGGCGTTATCGGTGCTGCGGCGATCATCGACAAAGCCCTGATAGACCAGCTTAGCATCGCTGAAATCGAGTTCGACACCGGTCTCTTCTTTCAGCTCCCGGCTCAGGGTGCTGGAAACCGCTTCGCCCTTGTCGACCATGCCGCCGGGGATGGCCCACTGGCCGTTGTCCTTGCGCTGAATGGCCAGCATCTCTACATCACCAAAACGCTCGTTGACTCGGGTGATAATCGGGTCGGCAGCATAGTTGGGACCCCACTTACCGAGTAGACCGCGACCGGTCATGCCGCAACGCCCCCGTGGGTTCAGGGGCCGCCCCTCTTCGTCCCGCAGCAGCGGTCCTTCGAAAGACTCGGTTGGTAGATCTGCAACCTGGCTTACATCCTCGGGATCGGCCCAGCCGTCAGCCTTTTTCAGGCAATCGTTGTCCAGCACCACCGGTGCCACAAAATACTCCGGCGCATAGGCGGGGTAGGCTACTTCCCAGGGGGTGTTTTCGTCGGCGACATTAAAACGGCGGGGATATTCAGGGGGCCATTCAAAACGAGCCCGATACGATTCGACATAAACTTCGATATCACCCTGAATCCAGCTATTGGCCAGATCGACGGCCGGCTTCACGCCGAGCAGGCTCCAGCCAGTATTCTGATCGTTATTTTCCATTGCTAGCAATCTCCCATATCCAAATAAACAAAGGGTAGGTCAGTCAACCAATAGGTCAGCTAAGAGCGGCTTCAATCTTGGCCCGATCATCAGCAGTGGGCGCCCAAATGAAATCGTTTTTGTAGCCTTCTTCGGCAATTTTATCGCGGTAGCGGCTGGCTTCAATCATCTTTGCCTCGCTGACCATGCCCTTGTCGTCGAAAAAGACATACTGACCAAAGACTTCCAGAATCATCGGAGTCTGGGCGCGATCGAGCATCGCGCCGGCCACCTTGAGGCAGCGACCGCTATACTCTGGAAGGGGCTCTACGTGGTCGACTGCCTTATCTAAAGCCGCCTTGTCCAACGGTGTAACGGTGCCGTCTTCGGCAAATACAAAAAGACAGATTTCCAGTTCCATGGTTATCCTCTCTGTAGGTGAATTGGCAGCCGGCCAGGCGATGGCAGGTGCGGACTCTGTTATAGCCGAGCCGGGCGCGAACTGCAAGGGCTTGCTGGAACGCTACTCCCCGATCTCGACGATCTGGTCGGTGATTTCGGTGAACGCCACATCGTGGCTCACCAGAAAGAGTTGATCGTACCAGTGCTCGGTAACCTCTTCGCGGCCCACATCGATGGCGCGAAAGGCCTGGGCCAGGTTCTCCCTGCGAGCGGCGTCAAGATTGGAGGTCGGCTCGTCAAAAAAGGCCAGGCGCGCTCCGATGGTCTGGAGCAGAGCCAGGCGCAGAGCGACCACGGCGCTCATCATCTGGCCGCCGGATAGCTGATCGTCGGTTCGCTCTCGCAACTGGCCATCGGCCAAATCGCGCAGCACCACCTGGTAATGGTCTCCCCAGATCAGCTCTTCATCCCCCTCGGCAATGGTCCGGTAAATACGATCAGCCCGTTGGCTTATTTCTTCGCGAAAGCGTTCGGAGAGCCGCGCAGAGACATTCTTAAATACCAGATTGCGCAGATACTTGACCAACTTTTCTTGGTCTTGGTAGCGTTTTCTGGCCGCCAAACGCTCGGCGATCTGCTTTTCGATCTGTTTCAGCCGGTCAATCTCCCCGGCCAAACGCTGCAGATCCTTATCCAACCCCACAAGGCGTTGTTCCAGCGCAGCGACCTCTGCCACCAAACCCTCTTTGTGCTGCCGGGCCAGTTGATGCTGCTCGACATCGTAGGTTTTCTGGCAGGCCGCACAGGTTTCAACGGCCACCTGCCTGTCCCGCTTGAGATCGTCCAGGGCCAATTGCCATTTTTGCAGGGTCTGCTGCCGGGCGGTCCACTCCCCGGCATCTTTGACATGGGTATACCAGGCATCCCGCGCCGCCTGAGAATCGGCCTTTTCTTGTTCGGTGCAGCTTAAGGTTACATCCAGATCGGCATAGGCCTTGTAAGCGTCTCGGGCTGCCGTCAGCCGAGACTCAGCCGCCGTCAAATCAGCCTTTAGCCCAGCAAGACCCGCTGCCCGCACGAGCGTTTTTTGCCCACGGCCTTCTAGCTGCTGCTGCTGTTTATCCAGCTCTGCAGCGCGCACCAGCAACCCTTGCAAACCCTGCTGAGCCTGCTCTGCCTTAAGGATCTCCTGGCCCAGGAGTCCGATGCGGCTGTCCAGCTGCGCAGCCTGTTGATCAAGGTCGGCAACCTTAGAACTGAAAACATCTCGCGGTTGCTGCCCGGCAATATTGCCACAGGGCTCAGCAAAGAAGGGACAGATCCCTTCGCCCAGCTTGTCCTGGCCCTCGATCAGCGCTACCCGGCGACCATTAAGCAAACCCCGTTGGTTCCTCAGATCTTCGCCATTCTGACGCAAGGCCGGCAAGCGATCCGCAACTTTCTGCATTAAAGGGTCGGGCTGCAACTCCAGGCGGGCGGCATCCAGTCGTGCTTGCTCGGCAGCCAGTTCCTGCTCGGCTTTCTGCACTTCGTTGCCCTCGTGAACCAGCTTTTGCTGTAGCGCCTGCCTGTCTTTTTCCAGTCGGCCAATCTCTCGCTCCAGCTCACGACACTGACGCTCCTGCTCGCGTAAATCTTTGAGCTTCTGATCGGCCCGCTCAAAAGTATCCTTGCCGGCGCTGTTATCTTCAACCACTTGCTGGGCTTGCCGAGCCTGCTCGACTCGAAGCTTCTGGTCGACGACCTTCTCCTCGCCATTAGTGATACGAAGGCCGAGTTCCTGCTCCTTGGCGGTCGCCTCCTGCAGGGCTTTTTCGCGTTTATCCTGCAGGGCAAGGTGGCGAGCCGCCTCCGACAACAGCGCTTGTTTTTCTTGCAGGGCAAGGCGCTGAAGGGCTAGGCTCTCAACCAAACCGACCTGCTCCTTTTCACGCTCTGGCAACAGGACAACCTGTTCCTGGCGGGCTTCCACCTCGGCGTTCAATACCTCGATACGATTCTGTACTACGGACAGCAGACCGCTGGTGCCCTTGAAGGTCTTGCGCCAGGCATCGATGCCGAGGATCTCGTCAAAGGCCTCCTGCCGCTTGGTGGCCTGTTTAATGACGAAAGGACCGAGAAAATCATTTTGAAAGGGGCCGATTACCAGCTTGAACTGTTCGGCCAGCGGCCGGCCGTTGGCCAGCCCCAGCAACTCGGCGAGGCGAGTTTCGGTCTCGCGAATATTGGCGTGTTCCTCCACCTCGAAATCATCCCCGAGTTGTCGGGCCAGCAACCATTTAACGCCACCGCCAACGGTACGCGACACCCGCCAGGTGCTGCCGTCGTCGATGCAAAAAATCACCTGCACTTCACCGCGCTTGGCGCCGATGGACAGGAAACGTTCGACGTTAGTCACAAAATCCCGCGCGTCGACACCGAACAGGGCGTAGCCGATAGCTTCGAAGACGGTACTCTTGCCAACCCCGTTGGGCCCGGACAGCACGTTGATGCCGGCGGCGAAGTCGAGGGTCGTGTCGCGATGGGATTTGATGCTTTTTAGATGGATGGAGAGGATCTGCATCGATTTCTTTCGTGGCATGATCGGCCGATTGATAGATTTGCTGCTGTATTTTCAGTTCCGCTGTACAAACTGCAAGGTCGCGGGGTTACGCCCCCGCCCGACGTCCGACTCTTTTTACGCGCCAAAAAAGAGTAGGCAGAAAAAGGCGCTCCGGCTGCGTCACAGGGGATGGAGGGGCGAAACCGGCTAGCCTCTTCAAACCTCGCCCACCGAGCTCCCACTACCCTCCAGCACCGCCAGCAGTTCATCATCTTCCACCTCGCCGCGCAGCACCAAATCGCGAATAGTCAGCGACAACTCAACCAACTCATCCTGACGATCTTTGTATTCACTACTAGCCTCCACCAAATCCTGCAATACCTCCCGCTCAATATCCGCCAGACTTTTGCCTACACCCTCACCAACGGTGCCGCGACTAACCAGGGACAGCTGATTGCGAATTTCGACGTGCAGCGGCTGACAGACCTCGTCCAGCACCGCCCGCAATCGTTCCCGCCCCAACTCAAAGGGGTGAAAGGCCACCTTGCCGGTGAGCTTGAGATCGATGAGGGGTTGGCGGTCCTCGTTGGGGCTCTCAGAAAAACTACCCAGAGTGGCCACCAACCGTTCACGAAAGGTCTCCAGCGCCTGATCCGCATCGGTCGCGCCGTCCAGATCGATTACCACCGCCTGCATGGGCCGGGGGTCGGTAGGGCGAAACTGGTGTTGAAAGCATCCCCCCTCGGAAGTGACCAGATAATAACCCTTATCGTACCTCTGCTCACCGAAATTGACCCGCTCTGGGGAACCGGGATTAAAGCCGTAGGGTCGTCCTTCTGGAGTTTTTACAATATACGGCTTATGGCCGTGGCCGAGGGCCAAGTAACCAAATCGATCTGCCAGAGGCAGGGCTTCTTCCGGCTTCATGTTGCCGATTTCCACCGGCGAAAAACTCCAGATACCGACATGAAACAGCAACAGGTTATGATCGGTGGTTACCGCTTCGCAGATTCGGGAGACATGGGTACCGGCTTGAGCACCGATATAGCCGAGACCGTAGATATGCAGATCCCCGATGAGCAGAAGCCCCCCGGCGCCCTGCTCTTTATCGAAAGGTGCGAAATAATACCCGCCATCCTCGGCTCGGGAGGGTCGCAGCAAACGGAGATAACCCATCTGCGACAAAGCTTCCATCCAGGAGATACTGTCCCGGCGATGAATCCAGTCGTGATTGCCTTCCACGGCGATACAGGGAATACCAACATCCTTGAGGGGCTGCAGAATTTCGATGGTGCGGGCAAAGGTTTGCGGCAGGATTTGACCGGTGTGAAACAGATCCCCGGCAATCAGCACAAAATCGACCTGCTCGGCTAGGGCATCGGCAACAATGGCAGCCAGAGTACGGAAAAAGTCGTTGTAACGACGCTGCTCGCCACTGGAATGGCGATAGGTCTTGCCGAGATGAATATCGCCAGTATGGATGAAACGCACAACCATAGGCCGGAACTCCGTAGCATTAATTGCCAAACAAACAGGAACAAAAACAGGGAAGAGGGGTCAATCGCCAGCTGTCAGCGACGTCACAACTGAAGTGGGTCCACAGGGGGGGGA
>JAIOSZ010000190.1 GCA_021107335.1 Desulfuromonadaceae bacterium
GCCCCATGAGTCAGCAGGACCTTATGGAAGCCATCGGTCGCACGGTGCCCCTGTCTATAACCATGGCCGAACAGATCAAAAAGATCGAGGCCTGGGCCTTCAAGCGGGCGGTACCGGCCAGCAAGCACGGTAGACGCTAACTCGTTTTCATCCGGAAGCGGCTCTTTTCCCATATGAACACCGCACTGTGTCCAGCCAGGGTTTCCCGATGGACACTAGCTCCACCAACAAAGGAAACGACCATGCCTCTGCATTGTTCACACCGCGCCAGCAGCGTGACCCCCTTTCTGGCCATGGAGGTTATGGAACGGGCCCAGGCTCTTGAAGCGACCGGCCGCGACATTATCTACCTCTGCCTTGGCGAGCCCGACCTGCCGACCCCGGCCCCTATTGTCCGCCAAGCCGTTACAGCTATCGAGCAGGGGAAAACCCGCTATACCCACTCCCTGGGTGATCGAGGGATCCGTCAAGCCATTGCTGACCACTACCAAGCACGCTACCGGACCCCCGTCGACCCCGACTGCATTCTGGTTTCGGCCGGCACCAGTCCACTGATGCTGCTGTTGTTTTCCATGCTCCTCGACGAAGGTGACGAGGTGATCCTCAGCGATCCGGGCTACGCCTGTTACCCGGACTTCATTCGCTTTGCCGGCGGCGTGCCGAGACTACTGCGAACCCGCGAAGAAGACGGGTTTCAGCCGCGACCGACAGAGGTTCGCGCCCTGATAAACGAGCGGACTCGAGCGGTGTTGATCAACTCGCCGTCCAATCCCACCGGCAGCCTGCTCTCGAAAGACTGGCTGAAACAACTGACCCAACTTCCGGTACCACTGGTATCGGATGAAATCTATCACGGCTTGACCTATGAGGGGGAAGAGCACAGCGCACTGGAATTCAGCAGCCAGGCCTTTGTCCTGGGAGGTTTTTCCAAAGCCTATGCCATGACCGGTTGGCGACTGGGCTATCTGATCGCGCCGCCTGAAGCCATGCGCACCCTGCAGACCCTTCACCAGAATTTCATGATCTGCGCCAGCAGTTTTGTCCAGCAGGCCGGCATCAGTGCCCTGCAGGACTGCCAAGCCGACCTTGACCGCATGCGAGCCATTTACGATAAGCGCCGACGGTTTCTGTTGAAGGGGTTGCAGGAACTGGGACTGACCATCAAAAGCCAACCCGCCGGGGCCTTTTACATTCTGGCTGACACCCGCCACATCTGCACCGACTCCCTGCAACTGGCTATGAAAATCCTTGAACAGACCGGCGTCGCCCTGACCCCGGGCATCGATTTTGGTGCCGGAGCCGAGGGCTATCTACGTTTTTCCTATGCCAATTCCTTGGAACAGATCGCTGCCGCATTGCAGCGTTTGGGCCCCTTTCTAAAAAACTACGAACGCCTTTCAGCATCTTAAAAGAAACGGGCGGCCTCGATTCTCCGAGGCCGCCCGTTCTTTTTTGTCGTTCCGCAGATAGCTGCGCACACTGGACACGGGCTAGCGCCCATCCGTGAACTCTGGATGAAAACTGGCGAGAGCCTTAGCATCAGTCGATCAGAATGACATCGACCGGGCACACATCGTCACAGATGCCGCAGTCGGTGCATAGATCCTGATCGATCACATGGATATCACCTTTTTCGCTGATGGCATCCACCGGACAGATATCGTCGCAGGCCCCACAGTTGATGCAGTCTTCAGTGATGTAATGCGTTCCCATGTCGGCACCTCCTTGTATGGTTGTTTTGCCTGAAGGACAGGATGGCTACCATCATAACGAGGCCCCTCGAAATGTCCAGCTCAGGCCTTTATTTTTCCGATCCTATCGCATCCGCCGCCAACTGATATAATGGATGGCATCAAAGCTTTAGTCCATTGCGAAGGAGGGCCGCATGTTCCCCATCATCAGCAACAACCTTATCGCCCCCAACCTTCACCGACTGGTCGTTCAAGCCCCGCGCATCGCTCACGCTGCCCAGCCCGGTCAATTCGTTATTGTTCACGCCGACCAGCAAGCCGAACGCATTCCCTTGACCATTGCCGACGCCGATATCGACCAGGGCACCGTCACTCTGTATGTCCAGGCCGTTGGATATTCAACCTGCCGCCTGGTGGCCTTACCGACCGGCAGTTTCCTCCGCGATCTAGCCGGTCCTCTGGGCCATCCGACGGAAATTACCCGTTTGGGGCGGGTCGCCTGCATCGGCGGCGGGGTGGGCACAGCGGTCCTTTACCCGCTGGCCAAAGCCTTGGCCGAAGTCGGCAACCAAGTCATCAGCGTCATCGGCGGCCGTAGCGCCGAGCTCATCATCCTGGCAGACGAACTGGCGCAATTTTCCACCGAAGTACTCATTGCAACCGAAGACGGCAGCCGCGGCAAACAAGGCTTTGTCACCCATGTTCTGCAGGAGCTCATAGCTGACCCCCGCTCGGTACCTCAGGCGGTCTATGCCGTTGGCCCGGTGCCGATGATGAAGGCCGTTACCGACCTGACCCGCCCTCACCATCTTCGCACCATTGTCAGCCTCAATCCGATCATGATCGATGGCATCGGCATGTGCGGCGGCTGCCGAGTGCTGGTTGGCGGCAAGCTTAAGTTTGCCTGCGTCGACGGACCGGAATTCGACGGTCACTTGGTTGACTTCGACCTGTTAGCCGACAGACTTTCCACCTATCGCAGCGCAGAATGCCAGATGCTGCAGCAGTTAGCCGAAAAGGACCGCCCTATCCAGCGAAAAGCATAATCACATCCTCCAATCCAAAAGAATAAGGTCATTTCCAGAAGAGGAAATGACCTTATTCCAACAGGACCAAAGTATCAATTTTGTGAGCTGGACTAATCCTTCATTTTGTAACGGTCGATGATTCTTCGCGTTATTAAGCCCTCCAGAAGAGGAGGTCTATTGCTCAAGTGGATAACACCGATTATTAAAACTTTTCCTCTCAGGGCGCTCAGGTCAAAGGGACTCCAAGATTAACTTCACCACGCCGCCTATCCGCCGAGAGAGGTAACCGGGCTGGGTAAGGTATCTTCCGAGTCGATAACTTCGCCCTGATGAAAGAGCCACAGGGTGCCTGGGCGCATAGCTACCCAGGCTTCATTATCGGTCAGGGGCTGAGTCGCAATGATCGCCACTCGGTCTTCTGGCGAAGTAACCTGGCTGAAATCGATAGATACATCTTCGTCTTTAAGATGCGCCTCGGCGAAAGGTGCGCAGCGAACGATGTAGTTCAATTCTGTGGAGCAGTGCGCCACTAGACTGTCACCGTTAGAAAGCAGGTAATTGAAGATACCACTTCCCGCCAGAGGCAAAGTCAATTCTTTCAGGGCGTTAAAAAGTTCGTCCCGTGGCGGGAGGCTGACACCGAATCGCCGTCGCAAACTCTGCAACAGCCAGCAAAAGATCCTCTCACTATCGGTGTTGCCAACCGGAGTAAAGCTACCGTCCAGCTGGGGCTGAAAATGGGGCAGATGACCGTTGTGGGCGAAAATCCAGTAACGCCCCCACAACTCACGAATAAAGGGATGGGTGTTTTCAAGACTGGTGACGCCAAGGGTCGATTTACGGATATGAGCGATAACATTAAGGGAATGGATGGGATAGTTGCGCACAAACTCAGAAATGATTGATTCCGCCGAGGGTTCCGGGTCGAGAAACAAGCGCACCGCTTTGCCTTCAAAAAAGGCGATACCCCATCCGTCAGAATGAATGTCAGTATCTCCACCACGACGCCTAAATCCGGTAAAAGAAAAACAGATATCAGTAGGTACGTTGCAATTCATGCCAAGCAACTGACACATAGACCCATTCCTTTCTCACAAACAGCAAGCCCCCTTCAGGGCATACAGCTAAGACCAACGATTGGTTTCAAGTCAGGAAGAGTATACCAGCAGACAAAAACAGCCGTCGATCAACGATGACTAAACGTGCCAAACAAGAGCAAAAGCCAAACCATGACCAGCTTCAAACGGTGAGGTCACGACGACGATACCATTGCATGCCGTAGTAAACAGCCAGACCGACCAAAAAACCGCAAGCCATATTGAGCCACAATGAAGCGACCAAAGTCACCAACAGTGGCAGGAGGTCCAGGTTCCAGCGGGTATCCTTGGCAAACTTGGTCATCTCGATACCAACCAAAAACATCATGGCGCCAACGATGGCAATGGGAAAGGCCGTGAACAGCCCGGCTATAGATCCGGCCAGAAACAGACCCAGGGCCAGCTCCAACAGCCCCTCAAGAATATTGGCACCGCCGGTGCGGGCGCCAAAATAGTACTGTCCAGCCAGACCGCCAGCGCCGTGACACATGGGCATGCCGCCGAACAGGGGGCTAACTAGATTAATAAGTCCCATGTTGAGGGACAGACGGGTTTCACTTACCGGTTTGTCCGGCCAATATTCTTTGATCAGCACCGCGGTGGCGATGACGGCGTTCGTCGCGGTCAGGGGCAGCTGGGAAAAACCGGCTCGCAGCAGAGACTGCCATGATTCAGCAAGAGAAAAACTCACCAAGGACGGCAGGGCAAAGGCCGGGGCCTGCACCTCGGCAAAGTGGCCCTTGACCAGCATAATCGCCATACCGAGCAACATCAGCACCACCGCCGCCGGAGCATAGCGATTCCGACGCAGCAACAAAACGATAGCGATGGCCACCAAGCCAAGTAACCAACCGCCGGCCAACATCTTAACGGCCTGCACCGCCAGCATCACACCGAGGGCCACCTGAATACCACGAATAACCGGCCGAGGAGTGATTTGAGACAACCAACCCATCAGCCCAGTTAGCGACAGAAACAGCCAAAGAACACCCATGGCAAAACCAGAGGCATAGACCATGGATGGCTGCCACTGTTGGGCAATAGCCACCACTGCCAACACTTTCATTGGCTCGACCGGCATGGGCAGACGATAGACCAAGCCCGTGACGATATTGGTCAGGCCCATCATCACCAACAGCCCGGCGGGGTCGAGACCACAGACGACAATGTAACCGATGGCCAGGGGAAACAGGGTACCAAAGTCTCCCATGGCCCCGGCCAACTCACGCAAATTAAATTCAAAGGACTTGATCTTCACTGTCCGGCATTCCTTTCCCAACAGGGATTGATGCGCAGCACTGTTCTGCCATTGGCCACTTTTACAAACAAAAGCCCTCCCCGTCAACATTGTCGACAGGGAGGGCCACTGAATCAAATCAAATTAAACGGTAATGATCAGCACTTAGTCGTAGATGAAGAACAGGGGCTGACCATTTTTACGGAAGTCAGCGATAGTTTTCTGGCCCTCAGCTCCGGTCAGGAAGGCAATGAAGGACATGGACAGGTCATAGTTTACATGGGGGTGCAGTTTCGGGTTAACAGCGATCACACCATAGGGATTGAACAGGGCGGCATCACCAGAAAACAGCACCGGCAGCTCGATCTTGTCCTGGTAAGCGACGAAGGTACCGCGGTCGGTGATGGTGTAGCCCTGCAGTTCGTTGGCCATGGTGATAACCTTACCCATGCCCTGACCTGCTTCAACATACCAGTCACCGGCAGGAGCAACACCGGCTTGTTCCCAGAGGATTTTTTCCTTGGTGTGAGTACCGGAGTCATCACCGCGGGAGATAAACTTGGCCTTGGCAGCAGCGAGCTTAGCAAAGGCTTCGGCAGCGGTTTTGGCCGACTTGATACCGGCAGGGTCACTTTTCGGGCCGATGACGACAAAGTCGTTGTACATGACATCGCGGCGGTTAACACCGTTGCCGTCGGCAACAAACTTGTCTTCCTTGGAACGGGCATGAACCATGGTCACGTCCACGTCGCCGGCTACAGCCAGCTTAATCGCTTTGCCGGTACCGACAGCAATAACGTCAACTTTGCAGTCGTACTTTTGCTCAAAGGCGGGCAGCAGCGCATCAAGCAAACCGGAGTTATCAGTTGAGGTGGTAGTCGACAGCTTCAGGCGCTCGGCGGCCAGGGCGCCGGTGCAGAAAAGAGCCAACAGGGACAGGGTAACAATAGAAAGACGAAAAATCGAATTCATGTACTAAGTTCCTCCTTGGGTGCCAAAACGGCAAGTTAAAGAATTCCGACCGGCCTTCATTCGCTAGACGAATGCACAAAAGGAAACAGGCCCCTCCTTAACAAAAAGTAACGATATCACTTTCTTTATACTTCGCCAAGAATAAATTTAACTAAATCTATAAAGAACTTCTTAAACCTTACCCCCTCCAAAGAAGTCATATGCTTGTCTATGAAGACAGGCGGCTTAATCGAAGTGCGTCGCTACGCTCCACAAAAAAACAGAGGGCAGGTACCCCTTGGATAGCCTGCCCTCTGTCTAAAAATGCGTTGATGAAGCAAATCGAGTTTAACGTGGCGACTAGCCTTCGTTAGGATAGACCATCTTGCCGGTCAGCTCCAGATCGTAACCAGGCAAGGACTCGGCCAGAGCGCGGAATTCGAGCTCATGCAGCAGGCCGAGAAACAGCTGCACTCCCTGATCGAAAAAATGTTCTTTGGGGATCAGCAAATCGAAGCGCTCCCAGCCGAGGGAGATGAAATCGAGACCGAGCAGGGCAGCTACTGGACGGATGGTCGGGCCGATATCTGCGTTACCGGAGAGGACTTCAAGGCCGACATCGAAATGTCTCGACACTTCATGGCCGTAGCCCTTGATTTTGGCGCTCTGTAAGCCAGCCTTCTGCAACTCAAGATCGAATAGAATGCGAGTACTGGTATCCAGCGAGCGGTTCACAACCGTCAACTTCTTCGACTCAATATCAGCGCAGCCTGAGATACCCAGGGGATTGCCCTTGGCCACCACCAGACCCTGTTCGCGACGGCAGAAATTGACCACCGCCGGCAAGGTATCGAGTTCGCTGGCGGCAAAGGAAAAATTAAAATCCTGGCCGTCCGCATCGGCCAGATGGCTGGTAGCCATGTGGCAGAGACCCCGCCTCAGCGCCTTAAGGCCACCGAGGCTGCCAAAAATACCGAAGGTGGCCAGCTGGCCGCTGTTAAGGCGCATAAAGAGGTTGAGGGTACGCTCAAAAAGAATATCGTCACTACCGGCCACCATCAGCTGCCCGGAGCGCACCGAAGCGGTTTCGCCCTGCGGGAAATTGATCGTGCGACTTTCGACCCACTGCTCGACCAGATGGCGCGGGAATAGCCACTTGCCGGTGATTTTGGTCGCCGGCAAACCTTTTTCGGTGATCAACGTATAGACCATCTTTTCGTTGACCCCAAGGAGCTGGGCGACCTGTTTAGTGGATAGAAGCTTATCCATAACTTATCCCTGGAAATATATACCGAAATCGTCTGCTGACACCGAGCGCCATCCTACTCCGACAGGGTCGGCAAGACAAGGAGGATCTTAGATTTTCTCCAGTTTCAACCCCTTCTCTCCGAGTTCTTTATTGGCCTCCTGCAACAGCCCTTCCGCCGAAACCACCCCTACGGCACTGGCATCCCAGCCAGCCAGAAGATAGGTATCGGCCAGCCGCTTTAGAGTCGCCCGGTCGACGGCCAGAATCCCCTCCCGCAGGGCTTGCCGGCTATCGGCACTGAGCCCCTGCAAGCGATAGCCGAAGCCACGCTGGCCCTTCCCCGATGGCGAAACCGGTCGATCAAGGTTGCCGAACACCGCCAGGATTGCCTCGCGAATATCCTCGTCACTAAAGGAACCGGCCGCCGCCCACTCCGTAGCATCGCGATAAACCTGCAGGGTTCGCAGCAGATGGGGGTCGCGGTAGGAAAGCATGGAGAAAAGCCCCAACTGAGCATCGTAGCTGGCCATACCGCCATAGGCGCCACCCTTCTCTCGCACTTCGCGATGCAGGTAGCAGGCACGCAGTAACTTCGCCAACACCAGCAAACCGGCGGAATCGGCATGAATCAAGGGCACAGCGGGGAACACTCGGGCCACGTATGAAACGGGGACTGCGGCCACCCAACCTACAGCCATTTCGGTCACGGCTAATTCCGCTGGCTTTTCTGTCGGTTCATTACCGGCGGGAATCGCAGCGAGAAAAGCCTGCAAAGGGGCATCGATAACAGCGAAGCCCTGCTGCTCTGCAGTCACCGAGCAACGCAGCCGAGAACGGCATAGCACTAACTCGGCAAGACGCTGCATACAACCGGCGAATTCAGCCAACTGCTCCGGCTGTTGGGCCGCCAGTTTCTTAACTGCTCGCACCAAATGCAGACCACCCCACTCCTCCCTCAAACGGCCACAGGACGACAACGCCGCTCCCGCGCTACGGGCCGCGTAACTGTGACCAGAGCCGGACACACCATTCTCCAGTGAAACGCTCACTTGATTGATGACAGTGTGCAATCGCTGCAGATCGCTGAAATCGGGCGCAGTAAAAAGATCGGTCAGGATCCCAAACATCGCCTCCTGATTGCGCAGCAAAGCCTTGCTTCTCACCTCAAACGCCAACTGAAAATCTCCGAGAGCGTTGGGGTCACAAATTACCGTGCCGCTGGCCGAAATCCCGCCGGTAGAGGCGGAGATGCGTTCGGCCATCTGCAGATAGCTATGGCCGGCGGCACCAATTTTAGGCAGCAGAGTACCAAACAGCGGCACCAGAGGAATCAAATCAGCCGGCACATCATTCATCATCAGGCTGGTAGTGAAGTAACCGATACCATTGGTCGGCTGGGGAAAGCGATACAGGGGGCAACCAGCCAGCTGCTCCTCCTGACAGGACTCGGTGCGCTCCGTCGCCGGGATATCGCTTAGCTCTAAAGTCGGCAGACAGGAGAGGTCCTCTTCGTCCTCCTGCGCCTGCTGTAGCTCCGTGGCCAACCGGACCAGTTCCTGGCGATCGGCTTCGCTAAGCTGAGCGGAGTGATCTTGCAGCCGCTTGTTCAGAGCCGATTCCTGTTGTTCCTTAAGCTCTGTGTCGGGCTGCAACAGCAGAGTCACCCGATGAGGGTTATCCAGCAGTTGGCGACGAATTAAGTTTTGAAAGAAAGGCCCCGCGGCCAGTTCCTGCCGCAACCTGGCCAAGTTGGCATCGAGCAACAGAGGCGAAACGGGATCGTCGTTGTGCAGCCAGGGGCCGAACATGCGCATGAGCAAGAGTAGAGCGTAGGGATACTGGTCGCCAACTACCTCTCTGTGGGATAGTTCCAACTGATGAATGGCCGCCTCAATTTGCTCATCACTGAAACCCGCTTCAGCCGTCTGGTGCAAGGTTTTCAACACCAGCGCCTCAATAGCATCGAGGTGTTCCGGGTCGGTGCCCTGCAAGCCAGCCGCTAGAAAGGTCTCCCGCTGGTCGTCATGATAGCCCGTGCTCGGCGCCAGATTCTGGCCGAGGCCCGATTCGATCAGGGCCTTATATAATGGTGCAGCCGGATTCCCAAGCAGCAATTGGGAGAGGAGACTCAAAGCGAGATTTTCGAAACTGTCCGAAAGGGGACAGGTTAGCCAGGCCACCTGGACCATGGAACGTTGACTCAGCGATTCGTCGGCTGCAACGGGAAAACCTTCGGTCACGCGCTTCGGCGCGCTAAAACGAACCTCATCGGGGACGGCAGTATCGACCACCAACGGCTCGAAACGCTGCAGGGCCTGTTCTTCGATCACCGCGAGATGATCCTCCAGAGGTAGATTGCCATAGCTGAAGAAATAGGCATTGGCAGGATGGTAATAAGTACGATGGAAGTCGACCAGTTGCTCATGAGTCAGGTCGAGAATGGCTTCCGGTTCACCTCCAGAATTAACACCGTAAGTGGTCGTTGGAAACAAGGCCTTGGTCAGACGCCGGTGCAACAAGGAACCGGGGTCGGCCATGGCGCCTTTCATCTCATTGTAAACCACACCCTTGAAAGCCAACGGCGAGGAGGCATCGGCGGCTTCGGTGTATTCCAGGCGATGGCCTTCCTGACGGAAATCCCGTTCCCGCAGCAAAGGGAAAAAGGTGGCATCGAGATAGATGCCCATCAAGTTGTTGAAATCCTTGTGGTTCTGCGACGAAAAGGGATAAAGGGTCCAATCGCTGGAGGTCAGGGCGTTCATAAAAGTGTTAAGACTGCGCTTGAGCATGGTGAAGAAGGGATCCCGCACCGGATAACGCTGCGAGCCACACAACACGGTATGCTCCAGAATATGAGCCACCCCCGACGAATCACCCGGAGTGGTGCGGAATCCGACTCCGAACAGATTGTTATCGTCCTCGCAGGCCAGATGGACCATGCGGGAGCCGAGTCGCTCATGGCGCAGTTCGACCAGGGTCAGATTCAATTCGGCCAAGGGGGTAACGCCGGTCACAATAAACCCGTGCCGCCGCTGATCAACCTGCCATTCACACTCAATCATGGGCCGTAGTCTCCTATTTTCATAAGCTCAATTATTAGCGATAAATCATTCAAAGAAACTTCATTGAAAACCAAGGTTCTACGATCTTTAGCCCCGACTCTCCATTTAACACAGCATGCAGCCAAAGATAATCATGCCCAGCCAGGGAAACCTGCTCTGCCTATCGACTTCCTCGCGACTTACTGTTGATCGTGGAGATCGATGACAATAGCCGTACAGTCATCATCAGGCGGGTCAGCGGCACCAAACTCATGCAAGGCGGAAAACAAGCGATCGAGAAACTCCAGATGCGGGTCGGGATAATTTAGCAACAGCTGTTCAATCCGCTCGTTGCCAAAAGACTGGCCGCTGGCATTGAAGCTATCGCTGACGCCGTCGGTATAAAGCAGCAGGCGGTCATCGGCCTCGAACTGAAAGGTCCCCACCTCCAGTTCCGGATCACTAAAGTAGCCGAGGGGGGAAGCGGTCGGTTGCAAGGTGAAAACCTCATCGCCCCGCTTAACCATGGGAGCCACATGGCCGGCGTTGACATAGATCATCATCAGGCTGGCAGGGTCGATGATGCTATAGAACAAGGTGGCCGAAAAATAATGATCAAACTTGCGCGAGCGTTTAGCAAAAAACTGCAGAAAGGCATTGGCTTCGGCCACGATCTGCTTCGGCGAGCAACCACTGGTCGAAGCCCGGTGCAGATAGCCATAGAGCAAAGACATCACCACCGAGGCCTGCAGACCGTGTCCGGTAACATCGCCGAGAAAGATCACCTGACAACCGTCAGGCAGCGCAATAAACTCAAAGAAGTCGCCACCCAGGCCGAGGGCCATGCGATTCTTCACCCCCATGCGGCACCAATCGCAGGACGGTGAACTTTTGGGAAACAGCAATCGCTGAACCTTGCTGGCCAGGTCGAGGTCAAGATCGATGGTCGTTGAGTTCCCCATGGGCCTCCTCGGCAACATTAACCTTGAGCTTAACAGCCCTTGGTTCATTGCGGCGCTTAAAATTAATGCATTCGCAAAAACTCACAGGCTGGCTAAGCAAAATTTCGTCCTACAAGGCTTGGTGATTTTTCAGGGGTGAAGGCATATGTCTAATATGTCGAAGTCCTGAAAAAGCGCCGTAACGCCGTAGGGCGGACTTTTTGCAACGCCATCAAAACTCATTAAATCGCTTGTCGAGCAGGTGTCGAGGCTGAATATTGCTTAAGGCGCTGAGCAGGCTGCCTCGCAAGTGAGGCATGTCGCCGCTCAACTCCTTAATCAGCCGCTTTATCCGGCGGCGATTACGATCGCCATCGCTGCCAGCGGGGCAGGCGCAGGCGATAGTCGGAAAATCGTTGGCATAACTGAATTCTGCGATCTGCCGTTCCTCGACATAGACCAACGGCCGAATCACCGTATGCCGGCCGTTGTCGGCCAGCAGCTTGGGACTCATGGCCTTGAGAGATCCGCAGAAAAACTGGTTAAGCAGTAAGGTTTCGATAAAATCATCGGCATGATGGCCGAGGGCGAGTTTATTGCAGCCAAGTTCGTCAGCCACAGCATAGAGTACTCCCCGCCGCAAGCGGGCGCAGAAGGCGCAATAGGAAGAGCCGGGCCGGCGCTTGGCTTCGATAATCTGGTAGCAGTCGGTCCGCTCCATACGACAGGTAAAGTCATACTGTTTCAGATGCTGCTCCAACGGTTCCGTACGGTAGCCGGGAAAACCGGGATGCACGTTGACTGCGATCAACTCATAGCGCACCGGCGCCCGACGCCGCAGGTTGTCGAGGATGTGCAACAGGGTATAGCTATCCTTACCACCAGAGACGGCCACCGCAATGCGATCCCCCTCCTCGATAAGATTAAAATCATTAATAGCCTTACCGACCTCTTTGCGGATTTTACGAAAGAGGCGATCTTCGATGATGGCCAAACGGTCCCCCCCCCTTGCCTGCTGTGGAGAATGTTGTAAGCCATTTTGGCAGATTTTGCAAGGTCCGGCCCGAGGTTACAGAGGACTATCAACTCCGTGATTGGCGTGTTCCGGGCTCAATCCAAGCAGACCACGGATATCTTCCAACACCAGATAGAGAGCCGGGATTAACAGCAAGGTGATGCCGGTGGCGAAAAGAATACCGAAGCCCAGGGAGATGGCCATAGGAATAAGGAACTTAGCCTGCATGCTGGTTTCGAGGATCATTGGCGCCAGCCCGAAAAAGGTGGTCAGCGAAGTCAGTAAAATCGGCCGAAAACGACGTCGACCGGCCTGCAACAAGGCCTCGACCAATCCATCACCAGCCCGTCGGCGAGTATTGACATAATCGATCAGCAGCAGAGAATCGTTAACAACCACACCGGAAAGGGCGACGATACCGAATACGCTCATAATGCTCAGACTATAGCCCATGATCAAATGACCAAGCACTGCACCGACTATCCCAAAGG
>JAIOSZ010000061.1 GCA_021107335.1 Desulfuromonadaceae bacterium
CTTACATCATCAAGGTCCGGGTTCAGTTATTGCGCGACGTCGGTCCGGCTCTCAGTCCCTTTAACGCGTTTCAGTTTTTGCAGGGGCTAGAGACGCTGCACCTGCGCATGGAGCGACACAGCCAGAATGCTTTGAAAGTTGCCCAGTATCTACAGAACCATCCGAAGGTGGGCTGGGTGAACTATCCAGGATTGCCTGATCACCCCTCTTACGAAATCGCAAAAAAGACCTTCAAATATGGTCATTACAGTGCGGTTCTCGGCTTTGGTATCAAGGATGGCGGCATCGCCGAAGGTAAAACATTTATCGACAAACTGCAGCTTCATTCGCTGCTGGCCAATATCGGGGATGCCAAATCGTTGGTTATTCATCCGGCTTCGACAACCCATCAGCAGCTGTCTGCGGAGGAACAACTGGCCAGTGGAGTCACCCCCGATTTCATTCGTCTCTCCGTTGGTCTTGAGCACATAGACGATATTATTGCCGACCTTGAGCAGGCGTTGAACCAGCTTTGATTTGGCAGTGCCAACCGTAGTTGCAGGGAGTTGTTCATGAAAATATACGATAGTGTAACCGAGCTCATCGGGGGAACGCCACTGGTCCGCCTCGGCACCATCAACAGCGCAGGATGCGGTGAGATTCTGGCTAAACTGGAATATTTCAATCCCGGCGGCAGCGTTAAGGACCGTATCGGCCTGAGTATGATTGAGGACGCCGAGACCCGTGGGGCCCTCAAAAGGGGCTCGGTGATCATTGAGCCGACCAGCGGTAACACGGGGATTGCGCTGGCACTGGTCGCTGCGGCCCGAGGTTATAAGCTGATCCTGACGATGCCCGAGTCAATGAGTATTGAACGGCGTAACTTGTTGCAGCAATACGGCGCCACCGTTGTGTTGACCCCTAGGGCAAAGGGTATGACCGGTGCTATTAAAGAAGCCGGGGATTTGGCTGCAAAGACGCCCAACGCAGTGCTTCTACAGCAATTTAATAATGCGGCTAATCCGGAGGTACATCGTCGGACCACCGCTGAAGAAATCTGGGCGGATACCGATGGTCAGGTCGATATGATCGTCGCTGGCGTTGGTACGGGCGGCACCATTACCGGCATTGGCGAGGTCCTGAAAGAGCGCAAACCTCAGCTGCGCATGGTGGCGGTGGAGCCTGTCGAATCGGCGATTCTGTCCGGTGGAATGCCGGGTCAGCATAAATTGCAGGGTATCGGTGCTGGTTTTGTACCGGAGGTTCTCAATCAAGAGATTGTCGATGAGGTGGTCACTGTTGCTGCCGAGGAGGCCTTCGCCACCGCTCGAGATCTGGCCCGAATGGAGGGACTGCTGGTCGGTATCTCTGCCGGAGCTGCGGTACATGCCGCTTTGCAATTGGCGAGACGGGAAGAAATGAAGGGCAAGCGGATTGTGGTGATTCTGCCCGATACCGGCGAACGCTATTTGTCGACGGAACTGTTTGGAGAGTGATTTTGATTTCTCCCAGTCCCGAGGAAAAGGGGCTGGGAGGTTGAACCAATGGGAGTTGTAAATGGATCATTGAATTCATGGTAAATAACACCTGTCCCCTGTTGTAAACCCGACCGCTGAGGTATAGAATAAGTCTAAGTCTGGTAGATAACTGTCTTCGCCTTCACGGGGTAAGAGAAATGCTGACAAGGGTTTTCACATTGCTGCTGCTTGTGACGCTATTCTTCCCCGGCGGCGTATTTGGTGCCTTCGCGCACCGCTGTCAGCCTACGGACCAGTTGTCACGGGTTTCCTGCTGCCAGGGAGCAAAAAGCAAGCAGCTTGTTCAGTCACCTTACAGGCAGCTGTCCCATCGATGCGATATCGACCTGATGGCATCCGGGCAGCAACTGGCGACCACCGGGCAAAAGAACCTTATCGATGATGCTCAGTCGGCTGCTGTCCCCTTGCCCGCTGCTGGCTCACTTCACGTCTCTGAATCCTCGTGTAAATTCCTTTCTTTTGGCCGTCATCTCCATCCTTCTGGGAATGGGCCTTCCGCTTTTCTCCGCAACTGCTCTTTTCTGATTTAATCCTTCATCCTCCTTAACTGCTTGAGCAATTGATGGGACCACTGCCTATTGCTTTTGGTCTGTTTCTGGTCCTGAGTCTTATCGCCTGATCTTCGGGTTCGACCATTCGGGTGGAAATTCACGGGACAGAACAAGGCCGACACGACTTGAACAGCATTATGCAGAGCCTGTGTTAGGTTGTCTGTTAGCAATGTGAGCTGATAGGCCAAGTGATCAAGATCATTTCGCTTTGTTCCAAACGAGCCAAAGATTCAGCTGTTATAATATGGTGAAGTGTTTGTCGGTAGGCCCCACGCTTGGAGGAAAACCATGAAGTTAAACCGTGATTGGATCATTGGACCGCTTGTGGCTTTGCTGATGGTGTTGAACAGCGCGCAGGCCATGGCGAGGGACAACGATTTACCTCAGGCGATAGCGGCTAAGAATAGCAGTGGCCAATTATCCTCACTGGTTGCAGAAGCACTGACCACCAACTCTGCACTGAAATCGGCTGAAGCACGGTGGGAAATGGCCAAGCACCAAATTATCCCCGCTCGCAGTTTGGATGATCCACGCCTGAGTTTTGCTCTGTCGAACTATCCCATTGACGATCCCTCCGGCGATGTGACACCGATGACCGGTAAGGAAATCCAGCTATCCCAGATGTTTCCTTTTCCCGGCAAACTGGCGGCCAAGGAAACGATGGCTGAGCAACAGGCCATCTGGTATCGGGGAGTCTACGAAGACGCCAGAGGGCAACTGGTGCAGCAGGTCAAGGATGCCTGGTATCGGCTCTACTTTCAACAGCGGGCCATCGATATCACCCGGCAGAACATCACCCTGCTTAAAGAGTTTATCCGTTTGACGGAAACCCGCTATGCCGTTGGCACCGGCCTGCAACAGGACGTGCTCAAGGCCCAGGTGGAGCGCTCCAAGCAGCAGGATAGGCTGTTGAATTTGCAGCAGCAGCGCACCACGGTTCTGGCCGATCTTAACCAACTGCTCAACCGACCAACTGCCACACCGCTCGAAACGCCTGAGAAACTGACCTTGACCTTGGTTGATTCGAGCTTGCATGCGTTGATGGATATTTCCCGCACCCAGCGGCCTCTGTTCAGCGCCTATCAAGCGATGATCGACCGTTATCAGGCGCAACACAAACTGGCCAGCCTCAACCACTATCCGGACTTCAACCTGTTTGCCAGCTATCGCCAGCGGGAAGAGGTGGCGGGAGATCCGGCTGAGGGTAGTGACTTTGTCAGCGCCGGCATCAGTATTAACCTGCCTCTGTGGCAGGGGAAGAGAAGGGCAGAAGTATCCGAGGCTGATTCCGCAGTGCGTATGGCCCGAAGCCAATTGGATGCTTTTCGCAACCGGGTCGATTTTGTCATTGCCGACCAATATGCCCAGATGGAAAAGAACCGTAATCTGGTGGATTTATTCAAAGCCGGGATTATTCCTCAGGTCGAACAGAGTTTCGAGGCCGGGCTGTCTGCTTATCAGGTAGGCGATGCTGATTTTCTTAATCTGCTTGACAGCTTGACGACCCTGTATCGTTACCAGATCGATTACCATCGCGCTCTAAGCGACCATGAGCGCAGTGTTTCAAAACTGGAGGCAACGGTGGGGCGGGTGTTTGCTGAAGTAGGGCAGGCGACACTTATACAACAATGACGGTTCAATTGCTTTGAACCCTTATGTGGAATTATCATAAATCAGGAACAATGATATGCGACCTAACTTAAAATTCTTACTGAGCATAACTGTGGTTCTCCTTTTGGCGGCTTTGGGAGTTATCTGGTATCTGCTGGACCAGCCTGGCTCATTGATGGAGCATGCTGGACACGATCACCCAGCCGCGGACACCAAAGAGACCCAGCAGCAATACACCTGTGGCATGCATCCGATGATCATTGCCGATGAACCGGGCAACTGTCCGATCTGCGGCATGGCTCTGACCCCCGTTAAGGCAGGCACCACCGGGCAGACAGCCGCCGTGACCGCTGCCACGGAACGCAAGATCAAGTACTGGACGGCGCCCATGGATCCCACCTATATCCGTGATGAACCGGGCAAGTCGCCCATGGGGATGGACCTGGTGCCGGTCTACGAGGATCAGGCCACCAGCGGCGCGACCATCTCCATTGATCCGGTGACCGCCCAGAATATGGGTGTGCGCACGGCTCTGGTGGAGAGGCGTGACCTGCACCGCCTGATTCGCACCGTCGGCACCGTCGATTACGACGAGCCAAAGGTGACCTCCATCAATGCCAAAGTGGATGGCTGGATCGAAAAACTGTACGTCGCTGAAACCGGGCAGATGGTGAAGAAGGGCCAGCC
>JAIOSZ010000089.1 GCA_021107335.1 Desulfuromonadaceae bacterium
CGGCAGAACTCGCGCCAGAGCTGAAAAGTTTTCTCGGGATAACTGAGAAAAGGAGCATGCCCCGCCTTGGCCAGCGGCTGAAAACAGGCCGTGGGTAAAGCATCGGCCAGATAACGTCCAGCACCGAGAGGAACAATAGTATCTTCGACCCCGTGCATGACCAGAGTGGTTACCTGCAGGTCGGCCAACTGTGCGCGTAAATCACTTATTCGTAGGGTTTCAAGGGCCGCAAGGGCCGCTTCTGCTTGCGGTGGGATGACCGAAGGTGAAAGATTCTCGGTGAGCCATTGCAAACGTTGTGCGCTTAGTTCCTGCTTAGCGAATTGCTGGCCGAAAAAATCGTCCAGAGTCCTGGCAAAACGTCGTTGCAGGCCCCGGGCCATGATCCGAACCTGTCCATTGGGCAATCCATGGGGCCACTCTTCTTCGGCTACGAATCGCGGTGTGGTGGCCACCAGCAATAAACGGCGGATTCGCTGATTTGCTAAGGCCGCAAGCCTCAAGGCAATCTGACCGCCAAGGGACCAGCCCAGCAGACAAACCCCGTTAAGTTTCAGGCCTTCCATCCATGAAGCCAAATCTTCGGCCAATGAATTAAGTCCATAATCGACGCCTGCCGATGATTGACCGTGTCCTGGTAGATCAGGGGCCAACACACAGAATTCGTTACTTAAGCTCTGTAAAGCTTCGCTAAAAACCGCTGAAGACATGGCCCAGCCGTGAAGTAGCACCAGGGTCGGACCGCTTCCGGCCTGCCGGTAGCTTATGACCCGACCGTCTGCTAAACGCCATTCTTTCATCGAGAAACTCCTCGCACAGCTTGTACCACCGCTTGGGCAGCGGCCCTCAGGTCGGCCGGCTGATGAACTGCCATCAAGGTGGCCCGTAAACGGCAACTGCCGGTCGGCACCGTGGGCGGTCGAATCCCTTGCACAAAGTATCCTTCAGCTAACAATCGTTGGCTAACAGCCATAGTCGGTTCAGGATCGGCGGTAATCACCGGCACAATGGGACTTGAATGCTCTACTACCGTCAGCCCCCCCGCGCGTAAACCGGCAACAAAGAGGGTACGGTTTTCCCTCAATTGTTGTCGCAAATGGGCGCCTTCCTCTCCGGCCACGATTTCCAAGGCGGCTGAAGCGGCGGCGGGTACTGCTGGAGGCAGGCTGGTGGAAAAGATAAAGGACCGTGCCCGATTGATGAGAAGTTCAATGGCCGCAGCAGGTCCGGCCAAATAAGCGCCAGCTCCTCCCAGAGCTTTGCCCAGGGTGCCCATGTGCAGATCGATCTCTGTGAGACAGCCTAGATGTTCACCGCTACCACGACCTGAGGCACCTAAAACCCCGGTACCGTGAGCGTCATCGACCATCAGCAGGGCATCGTAGCGATTTTTGAGCCGTACCAGTTCGGGCAGCGGCGCACTATCGCCATCCATGCTAAATACACCATCGGTAACGATCAGCCAGCGACCTTTGCGATGAGAAGACTCCTGCGCCATAAGGGTCTCGAGAGCCGCAACATCTCCATGGGGATAGATGACCGTGCGGGCCTTGCTTAAACGACAACCATCGATTATCGAAGCGTGATTAAGGGCGTCGGAGAAGATCAAGTCCCCCTCCTCAATCAGCGCTTGTAAGATGCCGCTGTTGGCAGCATAGCCAGAATTAAACAGCAAAGCGCGTTCGCTGCCCTTAAAGGCGGCCAGGCCCTCTTCCAGATGCTGATGACAGCTCATAGAGCCCGATATAAGCCGGCTGCCACCACTGCCGGCACCAAAGCGGGATGTCGCTTTGCGGGACGCTTCGATGACCTTAGGGTGAGTCGCTAAACCAAGATAGTTGTTGGAACAAAGGAGTAAAACTCTTTGGCCATCGATTTCGACATAAGCACCTTGATCGCTAGTAACCGTACGTAAACGACGAAGCAATCCCCTTTGATCAAGGCCATTGAGCTGGTTTTGCCAGTCGATCATAATTCTTCACCCCAAGGTTGAGCCCGGTACAATTGGCCAATTCGATCGAAAAGCATGGGCTTGGTTTGCAGGTAATCGATAAGTTCGGACAAATCCTGTTCCCCCGAAGCGAGAAAAAATGCCCGACCGCCTCGTTCATCACCAATAGGTTTCAGGTGAGGAAACCGGACATAACCCTGCTGAGCGCTGGCTACATAGCCAGCGGTATAACCAGGATCATCGGACCAACAGAGCTCGGCTACGATTCCGGGAGTTGTAAGAACCTTAGCGGCTAAAGTCAGAGCCTCGCGAACATGGGCATTATCCAGCCCCAAAGCTTGTAGCCCCAGGATCAGTTCCTGCTGGGCTTGCTCAGTTAGATCCATGCGACTGACACGAACCCCCCGGGCCTGATCCGGCTCAAGACGATTACCATTTTTGGCATCGATGAGCATCGCTCCTCGCATACTGCGACCGTCGGGCGCTGCACCGGAAGCCATCGCAGCCATAGCCCCATCAATCGCCAAAGAGGACACGCCAGACTTTAACAAAATGGCGGCCGCGGCTCGACGACCTTGATGATAATCATCCACCAGATAAGTATGCAAGTCAGGCAATGCTCCATAATCGATTTGCCCGGTAGCTACTTCTTCGATGGTAAGTTGAATTTTTTCCGCTCTGCCTCGCATATGACCTAATGCTCTTTTCACCATGCCTGCAGCTAACCGCTCAAGGTCCTCCGCGGTACTCAGGTGTTCGGCACCAGAGAGATGTCGTCCATGAAGGGAAGCCTGCATACGGATGCTAAATAGAGGACCTTTCATGGCTCAAAAACTAGCATGGTCATTCAAATATTGTCAACCAAGCAAAGGCCATAAGTTGACAGCCTTGAGGCCGTGGTTTGACATAAAAAAAGGCCGCCAGAAGGCGGCCTGGTCAGTTAAATATAGCTTTAGCTAGTGTCCATTCGGAAACTATGGATGGACACAGTGTCGTTTCCGGATGAAAACTAGCTAGAGGGGCTATCCGCTGGTTCGGCTTTATCTCTGTTGCAAAATTGACGAATCTG
>JAIOSZ010000120.1 GCA_021107335.1 Desulfuromonadaceae bacterium
ATATGCCTCTTGACTTGCAAGCCAAGTTGCTTCGGGTTCTACAGGAAAAGGAAATCACCCGCACCGGCGGTAACGCCTCTATCTCAGTCGATGTACGCATCGTCGCCGCCACCAATCAGAAATTGGAAGAACAGGTCCGCACCCGGCATTTCCGTGAAGACCTCTACTACCGCCTCAACGTGGTACCGATAAATATTCCGCCCTTGCGCGAACGACGCAGCGACATCCCGCTGCTGGTTGACTATTTTATCCCCCGCGCCCAGCAGGAGCTTAACGTGCAGACCCGGGGCTGCACCAAAGAAGCCATGGAACTGCTCATGCGCCACGACTGGCCAGGAAACATTCGCGAATTGGAAAATAGCCTGCGTAGAGCAGCGCTGCTTTCCGCTGACGCTCTATTGATCCCAGAGGACTTTCCAGGCCTACAGCCTCAAGGGGCGGCGGCAGAGGTCGATGAATCGCTGGAAGCACTGATCGCCAAAAAATTGCGCAGTAGCTTTGCACAGATGGATGTACAGGAGTTAGACAACCTGTACGAAATGGTCATGCATCAGATGGAACGACCATTGATCAAGATTATCCTGGAAAAGACCCGCTCCAATCAGGTGCGTGCTTCGGAAATTCTAGGTATCAACCGCAATACCCTGCGCAAGAAGATCCAGACTCTGGATATCGACATCAAGAACATATGATCCAATTAACCGATACCCCCTTCCGTTGATCTATGTGGTGACAAAAAAAAATCCTCCAACCCTAAAGGGGTGGAGGATTTTTGTTATATTTTGAATCAACAACAGCCATCAGGCAGATTCTTGGTTAAAAACCTTCCTGACGCTTTGACTGATCTTCAAAACGAGTAAACTGGCCCTGAAAGGTCAGGTGCACGGTGCCGATAGGACCGTTACGCTGCTTACCAATAACGATTTCGGCATCCTTTTCATGCCCCTTCTCGCAGGTGCGATCACGACTTTTACAATCTTCGCAATAGACCGCCTCACGATAGATAAACATGATGACGTCAGCATCCTGCTCAATGGCACCCGACTCACGCAAGTCAGCCATGATCGGGCGCTTATCTGTGCGGTTTTCCAGAGAACGATTAAGCTGCGAAAGGGCGATGACCGGGATTTTTAGTTCCTTGGCCAGAGCTTTCAATGATCGCGAAATTTCCGAGATCTCCTGCTGGCGACTTTCAGAATTGTGACCCTGCATGAGCTGCAGGTAATCGACCACAACCAGGCCTAGATTCCGCTCGGCTTTAAGGCGACGAGCCTTAGCCCGTAGCTCAAGAACGGTGATAGCTGGAGTATCGTCGATGTAAATGGGTGCAGAAGAGAGAACGTCGGCGCCGTCGGTAAGTTTTCCCCAGTCGGAATCGACCAAATGCCCGGTACGCAACCGACTGGCATCAACCCGGGATACCGAACAAAGCATACGCTGAACCAACTGTTCCTTGCTCATCTCCAAGGAAAAAACCAGGGTGGACACAGGCGGGTTAGCTCGCACACCGGCATTCTCGACGATATTGAGAATAAAGGCGGTCTTACCCATGGAAGGGCGACCGGCAATAATGACCAAGTCAGAAGGTTGCATTCCGGCTGTCATGGTATCGAGATCGGTAAAGCCGGTCGGCACTCCTGTCACCAGCTCTTTACGCTGGTAGAGCTTCTCGATATTCTTGAAGGTCTCCTGCATAATTTCGCGGGTAGAGAAGTAGGACGGACTGCTCTTCATGCCGCTGATCTCAAAAATCGACTTTTCGGCCCAATCGAGGGTACTCTCAATATCGCCACCATCATAACCGCGACTGGCGATTTCAGTGGAAACATTAATCATGTGCCGCGCCAGGGATTTTTCTTTAACCATGCGACAGTAATAGCTGATGTTGGCGGCAGTCGGCACATAATCAACCAACACCCCAAGATAGCTGCTACCGCCGACCTCTTCCAATTCGCCTTTTGTCTGTAGCATGGAGGTCAGGGTAACTAGGTCGGCGGGTTCGCCACGATCAGATAGATCGATCAAAGCGGAAAAGATCTTACGGTGACTTTCGCGGTAGAAATCCTCAGGCCGCAATAACTCAAGGGCCTTGTTGAGGGCGTCGTTTTCGAGAAGTATGCCACCAAGAACGGACATCTCCCCCTCAAGGCTTTGCGGCGGAAGACGATGGGACGACTGTTCACTCATGTTTCAGTCAACCTACAGGAGAAACCCCTTGCCAGAGGGCGGCGCTAGCCGTCCTCTGGCAAGTATTTATTCTTACTCTTCGCTAGCTACGACAACGACCTTAAGGGTCGCGACGACACCGGCAGGCAACTTGACCGGAACCTCAAAGTCACCAAGGTTCTTTATAGGCTCGTCGAGTTGAATCTTCTTTCTGTCGATCTCAATGCCAGCTTCGCTAATTTTAGTAGCGAGCTCCATGGTAGTCACCGAACCGAACAGTTTTCCCTCTTCGCCAGCGCGCAGAGCAAACTCAAAGCTCAAGGCTTCGATCTGTCCTTTGATCACCTCGGAGGCTTGCATCACCTTTTGCGCCTTACGTTCCAGTTGGCGCTTTTGATGCTCCATTTCCTTAATGTTTCGGGAATTGGCTGCAACTGCAAGTTTTTGCGGGATGAGATAGTTACGACCGTAACCCGCCTTTACGCTAACCAGGTCACCAATATTACCGAGACCGTCGATATTTTCTACAAGAATGATATCCATCGCTTCCTCCAAAAAAAGGATCTAGTCCTTTGCTTTTCGTGGTTTTCTAAAATCGATCCACAAATCGAAGACACCTATTCCGGCAACAAGTGCCGGCAACGGGTTGAGAGTCGCCAAAAGTATATAACCCAAGGTCCGCAACAGGGGAGAAACCCGCCGGGTGCGAAAAAAATATCGCACAATGGCCAGACCCTGCAGAAAGTAAAGGGCCAGCATGACCACCAGCAGATTAAGAGCAACCATCGCTAAAAGTCCATCGGCCAACAACACACCGATACCAGCAAGGATTAACCCCCATATCCACAACTCCGGAATTTTCCATTGATCAAAAGGAATCCCAGGAATGCAGTAGTGAGAGCGAGCCGCCAAGACTAAGCCCAACAGAGTGATCAACAACAAAAGACCGTAACCGACCGTAGCGACCGCCGGATATACCTGCAGTAACAGGTCCCCGGTGTTGCGCACAGTCTTTTCGAACTGGGCTGCTTGAACTGCAGGCAGTTCCATGTCCTTGGCCAGGGTCAGAGCCGTCTCAATCTCTCCCTGAAGATAACTCTCCACCAGGGCGGTCATCCCAATCTGTTGCCGGGCGGCCATGCTATACAAGGAGAGGCCGCCTATACCAAGCAACAAAACCAGGCTCCAAGTCACGGCTCGAGACCAGCTGACTCCACGCCTCAACAACAGGGTCAGCAACAGAGCAGGAGCCCCAAACTGCACCAGAAAGCCAAGAGCAGCCACCTGACTGATCAGACCAAAGGCCACCGCGCAGGTACCGACAACGACCATGCACCCGGCCGAAAGCCCAAGACGCATAGTCACATAGGCGGCCGGTAGCGGCACTAACAGGGCCGCCAAAGCGCCAACGGGCAATAATAGTCCGACAGTACCCTGCAGCAAAAGTGTCACAAGTATTGCGGCGACGATAAAGCCGCCGATCTGAGCCTGCTTCACAAGAGAACTCCCGTTGTAACGGTCGTCGATCTAGTCGAGAGAATGGCTGGAAGTGAAGGGCAGCAGGGCAATGTTGCGAGCACGCTTGATCGCTTCGCAAACTTTACGCTGATGATCTGCACAACAACCGGAAATCCGACGAGGTACAATCTTGCCACGCTCAGAGATAAAGTAACGCAGGTTGCGAACTTCTTTGTAATCGATTTTCATGGATTTGTCGCCACAAAACCGGCATCCTTTACGACGGGTAAAACGACGACGAGCGGGAGCACCTTTAGCGCCAGCGGGAGCACGTTTCTGAAAAGCCATATGTGAAATCCTTTTCGGTTTCGAGTGTTATTTTTAAGCGGTCTCTTCTGCGGCAGGACCTTCGGCGGTCGGCGCCTTTTCAGTGGCGGGAGCCTCTTCTACGGCAGGAGCCGCTTCAGCGTCAGCGGCGGGAGCTTCTTCCGCAGGCGCCTCTACAACCACTTCCGTGCCTTTTGGCAGCACAATAGTCTGAAACTTGATGATCTTCTCATCCAGGCGCAGACGACGCTCAAACTCAGCGATAACTTTTGCACCGGCTTCGAAAGTTACCAGTACATAGCTACCACGGGTCTGCTTCTTGACCGGATAGGCGAGCTTGCGCGCACCCCACTCATCCACCTTAAGGATGTTGGCATCCTGTTCGGTGAGAATATTTTTAAACTTATCCAGGATGGCGGCGTAGTCATCACCGACTACCTCCGGATGTACAATGAAAATGTGTTCGTAAGTACGCATGTTCGACGTTCTCCTCTAGAGTTAGAGCCCCGAAACCAATTCGGAGCAAGGAGCGGGCACTATGCCCAGAAAAAACAGAACTTTACTTAGTAACATAACCGCCTCGAGTTTACAACGTTTATTCCCTAATCGGTTACACCTCACTTGGTTAGACATTAAACCGGAAATGCATCACATCGCCGTCCTTAACCAAGTATTCTTTGCCTTCAAGACGCATCAGGCCCTTTTCCTTGGCGCCCGCTTCACCGGAGGAGGCAATAAAGTCGTCGTAGCCAATCACCTCCGCACGGATAAAGCCCTTTTCAAAGTCGGTATGAATCACCCCCGCTGCGGCTGGCGCTTTAGAACCGCGGCTAACGGTCCAAGCGCGGACTTCCTTTTTCCCAGCAGTAAAATAGGTAATAAGGCCGAGCAATTCATAACCGGCTTGAATCATACGGTCAAGCCCTGATCCCTGCAGGCCGAGTTCGGTAAGGAAGTCGATCTTTTCATCATCTTCAAGCTCTGCCACCTCGGCTTCAATTTTGCCACAGATGGCAACGAACTGAGCACCTTCTGCCTCAGCATGAGCTTGCACCTGCTTGGCGAATTCATGTTCACCGTCCAGGTCGTCCTCGGCTACATTGGCCACATAGAGAACCGGCTTGATGGTAATCAAATGCAAATCATTAATAACCTGGCACTCTTCATAGCTAAGGCCCAAAGCTAGCGCAGGTCGACCCTCGTCAAGACAATCACGTACCCGAACAAGGATCTCGACTTCGGCCTGTGCCTTTTTATCACCGCTTTTCGCCAGCTTCTGACCGCGAGTGATTCGTTTTTCCACCGTGTCCAGATCGGCCAGATTCAGCTCTGTCTGAATAACCTCGATGTCCCGTATGGGATCAACGCCACCATCAACATGCACCACATTATCATCATTGAAACATCGTACAATATGGGCAATGGCATCGACTTGCCGGATATTACCAAGGAACTGATTGCCGAGCCCCTCTCCTTTGCTTGCACCTTTGACCAAACCGGCGATATCAACAAACTCAATGGTGGTGGGCAGCACCCTTTCAGGAACGACAATGGTAGCCAGAGCCTCTAAGCGCTTATCTGGCACCGCCACCACGCCCACATTAGGTTCAATGGTACAGAAGGGATAGTTGGCCGACTCGGCGCCTGCGGAAGTAATGGCGTTAAAGATGGTCGACTTGCCAATATTCGGCAGGCCAACGATGCCGCACTTAAAACCCATGATATGTTCCTGACTGAGAGGCTGATTGACGACAGAATGGTAATCAACAAACTATAAATAACGATAGCCGGGAAGATCTCCCGGCTATCGATTTGATCAATAAAGGTGTACCTACCTGATCATTACTTCCAAAACTCAACAAGCACGGGAGCAATAACCAGGGCCACAACGCTCATCAGCTTGATGAGGATGTTCATGGCCGGACCAGAGGTATCCTTGAAGGGGTCACCAACGGTATCACCAACAACAGCGGCCATATGAGCATCGCCACCCTTGCTTTCACCGTCCAATTTACCCGATTCAATGTATTTCTTTGCATTGTCCCAAGCACCACCGCCATTGGACATCATCAGCGCCAGCAATACCCCGGCCAGAGTGGCCCCGGCGAGCATGCCGCCAAGAGCTTCGACACCGATGATGAAACCAACCAGAACCGGCGCAGAAACAGCCACAACACCAGGCAGTACCATTTCCCGCAGGGCGGCACGAGCCGAGATGTCGATGCATTTTTGAGATTCAGGCTTAACCCCGGGTTTGCCTTCCAGCAGGCCCGGAATTTCGCGGAACTGACGGCGAATTTCGTCCACCATCTTACCGGCAGCGCGACCAACAGAAGTCATGGTCATAGCACCGATCAGGAAAGGCAGCATACCGCCGATAAGCAGACCGATAACGACCTTTGGTTCAATCAGATTGATGCTTGTCAGGCCAACGGTAGTGGCATAGGCGGAGAACAGAGCCAGAGCCGTCAAAGCCGCAGAGCCAATGGCAAAGCCTTTACCGATTGCTGCGGTGGTGTTACCGATGGCATCAAGACCGTCAGTAATGTCGCGAACGTCAGAACCGAGGCCGCACATTTCGGAGATACCACCAGCATTGTCTGCAATGGGACCGTAAGCATCGACGGTCATGGTGACGCCAACGGTGGCCAGCATGCCGACAGCGGCGATACCGATACCGTACAGGCCTGCAAAGTGGTTAGCGACAAAGATACCCATGCAGATGATCAGGATCGGCAGAGCACAGGACTCAAGACCAACGGCAAGGCCGTTGATAATATTGGTAGCCGGGCCGGTCTTGCTGGCTTCGGCAATACGTGCCACGGGCGCAGAGGCAGTATAATACTCGGTGATCTGACCAATGGCGATACCTGCCAGGGTACCAGCCAGAATTGCGTAAAACACACCGACATTGAGGCCAAGGCTCTTAATCACAAAGAAGGCAGCAACCAGAAAACCAGCAGCGGCCACAAAAGTAGTGTAGTGCAGGGCTTTAGCCGGGTCGATGCCCTTAAGAAACTTCATCGAGCCAATGCCGATGAATGAGAAGATCAAGCCGACCATGGCCAGAGCCAAAGGCAGCAGAATAGCATTAGACTGAGTATCGAGGCCACCACCGAGTTTTTCAAGCAAGGCAGGGCTAGCAGCGGCTGCAATGGCTACGGTGGCAATAATGGAACCGACATAGGATTCAAAAATATCAGCGCCCATACCGGCGGTGTCACCAACGCAGTCACCAACGTTATCGGCAATAACCCCGGGATTGCGCGGATCATCTTCGGGAATGCCGGCTTCTATTTTACCAACTAGGTCAGCACCGACGTCTGCGGCCTTGGTGTAGATACCACCGCCAACACGGGCGAACAAGGCAATAGAAGAAGCTCCCATGGCGAAACCGTTGATGTACTTGACGGTCTCAGGATCGCCACCAAAGAAGATAAACGCCACACCGACACCGACTAGGCCAAGAGACGCTACGGCCAGTCCCATGACCGCTCCGCCATTAAAGGAAACCTGTAGTGCCTTGGCCTGACCCTCAATGCGAGCGGCTTCAGTGGTACGGACGTTAGCGCGGGTGGCTGCCTTCATGCCGATAAAACCGCAGGTCATGGAACATACAGCACCGCCGAGAAAAGCAAAGGCGGTCTGAAAGTTCATGCCCATGGCAATCACAAAAAAGACTAGGATAACGAAGAGCGCCAGCACGCGATACTCACGACCCAGAAACGCCATGGCACCGGCATGAATCTCATCCGAGATCTCTTTCATACGGTCGTTGCCGACAGGTTGTGCTTTTACAACATTGTACAGGACGATGGCGATTAGAAAACCAATCGCCCCCAGGATCGGAGCATACATTTGCAGTTCCATTTTGACTCTTACCCTCTCTAATTTAATGTGAAATATCGCGGTTATTGAAAGCGTTCATGGCCTTAGAGACTCCTTCGCTTAGAAGCATTTCCAAGGCCTCGACCGCTAACAACAACAGATCATCCAATTGTTTTTTTTCAGCAGGGGAAAACTCTCGTAGAACATGACGGGCCACATCACCTCCGGCTGGAGGCCGCCCGACACCGATACGCAGACGCACGAAATCGCCGCTGCCAAGGACAGAGCGAATGTCGCGTAGACCGTTGTGACCGCCGTGCCCGCCCCCTGTCTTGATGCGCAGGGAGCCGAAAGGCAAGTCGATCTCGTCGTGTATAACGACCAGATCGGCGGGCTGCAGCTGCCGCTGCTTGACCACCGAACCAACACTGGCACCGCTTCTATTCATGAAAGTCTGCGGCAGCAGGACTAATAAATCTTGGTCGTTAAATCGACCCACGCCATATATGGCCTGGTGACCCTTTTTCTTCAGCGCGACACCGGCCCTGGCAGCAAACAATTCCGCTACCAGGAATCCGATATTATGCCGAGTGGCGCTGTATTCCGGCCCCGGATTGCCGAGACCGGCTACAACTTTCAAACCAATCTCGCTTATTGTGCTTCAGCTTCAGGAGCCGCCGCAGCTACCTCGGCGCCCTCTACAAGCTCTTCACCCTCGGCCTCTTCTTCGGCCATGCGACCGGCGACAGTAAGGATGGTGAAGTTACCATCATGGGGAGCTTCAACGCCATCAGCCAACTGCAAATCTTCTACGTGGACCACATCGCCAATCTGCATCTCAGTAACATCGATATCGATGGAAGCAGGAATGGCGTTGGGCAGACACACGACTTCGATTTCATGGCGAATGATCGACATGTTCCCACCCTCTTTTTCACCGGCAGACTTGCCAACAGGGTGAACTGGGACCATGACGCTGACCTTGGCAGACAGATCAATCACCTGAAAGTCAGCGTGCAGCATGGTGCCAACGACAGGATCAACTTGCATGTCCTTAAGGATCACCACCTGGCCGTTGAAAGAACCATCGCCCTTAAGGGTGATCAGAGTATTCAGTCCGGCTTCGGTAGCGATCGATTTTTTAAGAGCCTTGGGATCGA
>JAIOSZ010000072.1 GCA_021107335.1 Desulfuromonadaceae bacterium
CCTCGGAACCCTTCCAGAACCAGCCGACATAGACGGCGATGAGCAGGCCGCTGATGGGCAGCAGATAGTTGGAGGCGATAAGGTCGACGGAGTCAAAGAAATTGCGCTCGCCGATCAGGTGCCAGTCAGACAAGGTATTGTAGGAAAGGGCGGTAGGAATACCGACTACAAAGGCCAATCCCGCAAGAAAACTGGTGGCTTTTTTGCGGCCCCAGCCCCGCTCGTCGATGAGATAGGCAACTTGGGATTCGAGGAGAGAGATGGCGCTGGTCAGAGCGGCAAAAGACAGTAGCAGGAAAAACAAAATGGCCAGTAGGTAGCCGCCCGGCAGCTGGGAAAAAACCACCGGAATAGTTTTGAAAATCAGGCCTGGACCGGCGGCCGGTTCCAGGCCGACGGCAAAGACTATAGGAAAAATTGCCAGGCCGGCCATCAGAGCGATGCCCGTGTCGAGCAGGGCCACTCGCAGGCTGGCTGCAAAAAGGTTCTCCTGTCGGCTCAGATAGGAGCCGTAGGTGATCATGGCCGCCATACCCAGGGAGAGGGTGAAGAAGGCATGTCCCAAAGCCTCCAGGACGGAGCCGGGGGTCAGCTTGGCAAAGTCAGGGCGAAACATGAAGGCCAAGCCGGCACGAGCCCCTTCGCTGAGCATACCGTTGATAAACAGCAGCAATAGCAGGACGAACAGCAGGGGCATGAGGATCTTGCTCCAGCGCTCGATGCCCTTTTGCACCCCGCCGATGACGATCCCCAGACATAAGACGATGAACAACAGATGCCAGGCGATCTGCCGCGGGCCGTCATCAATCAGGCCGCTGAACAGCCCTTCGACCACCTCTGGGGATTGGCCGCTGAAACTGCCGGTCAGGGCCCGATAAACATAATCGAGGGTCCAGCCTGCAACCACCGAATAGTAGGAAAGAATGATGAAGGCCGCGCCGACACTGACCCAGCCAGCGCTTAGCCAGAAGGAGCGCCGGCCTTCCAGTTTGATGAAGGCGCCGACTGCATCGCGCCGGGTATGGCGACCGATCATCAGCTCAGCCATCATGATCGGCAGCCCGACCAGGGCAATACAGATCAGGTAAACGAGGACGAAGGCGCCGCCGCCGTTGAGGCCAGTGATGTAGGGGAATTTCCAGATATTGCCGAGACCGACGGCACTACCGGCTGCGGCCAGAATAAATCCAAGACGGGAGGCCCACAGGGCCCGGGGTTGCTGATCGCTCATGGTCTACCTTCAGATACGGGTGCCGAAGATTGCCGAGCCGACACGAACCAGGGTTGCTCCTTCTTCAATGGCCACCTCAAAGTCATGACTCATGCCCATGGAAAGTTCCTGCAGTTCGATGCCTGGAATTTGGCGGGTTTTCATAATTTCGGCCAGTCGCCGAAGGCGCCGGAAATAGGGCCGGACCTCTTCAGGGTCGTCGAGGTAAGGGGGCAGAGCCATCAAGCCGCGAATATGCAGGTTGGGCAGCTCCGCCACCTGTCTCAGCAGTTGCTCTAGTTCCGCCTCGCCGGCACCCGATTTGCTCGACTCGGCACCGAGGTTGAGCTGAATGAGGATATTGGCCACCTGGTCGATCTTGGCCCACTGACGATTGATCTCCTGGGCCAGGGACAGCCGATCGACGGAGTGGATCAGATTGACCTTGCCGCGCAGGTATTTGACCTTGTTGGTCTGCAAGCCGCCGATGAAATGCCACTCGACGGCGTTGCCGAGTTGGTCGACTTTGGCGCTGAATTCCTGGGCATAGCTTTCGCCAAAGAGTTGCTGGCCCACCGCGGCCGCTTCTTCGATCATGGTCGCCGGTTTGGTTTTAGACACCGCCACCAGACGAACCTCAGTGGGGTCACGGTCGGCCCGTTGGCAGGCTTGCAGGATTCGTCCATTGATAGCGGCAAGATTGTCCTGAATGCTCATAGTCTATTCCGGATCTGTGAAGAAAAAGGTGGGGTCGCTCTGGCGAAGTCTGGTTTGTTCACTCTGCTTCCCGTGTTGTCTCGGCAAACAGGCGCAGGGCGCCGAGGCGTTCCAAGGCGGCCACCACTTCGCACAAAGGGAGACCGACGACGTTGCTGTAGCTGCCCTCAATGGCCGGTATCATAAATGCTCCAATGCCCTGAATTGCGTAGGAACCGGCCTTGCCAAAGGGCTCGCCGGTGGCAATGTACCCCGCTATCTCTTGGTCTGTCAACTCCTTGAACCGGACTCGGGTGGTTACCGCTTCGACCTCCATCGTCTCGCTGCTGCGGTCGTAGATGGCGTAGCCGGATAGCACCTGATGACTGCGCCCCGAAAGGGAGCGGAGCATGGCTGAGGCGTCCTTGGTATCGGTCGGTTTGCCGAGGATCGTCTCGTCCCGTAGCACTATGGTGTCGCTGCCGAGAAACCAACGTCCCGTTACTGCCTTACGCTGGGCAACTTCCAGAGCCTTCTCTCGGCTTAAGCGCATTACGTGCTGCCGGGGCGATTCGTTGGGTAACAATATTTCTGCGGCCTGGCTGGGCACCACCTGAAAGTCGATTCCGAGGGAGGCCAAGAGTTCTTTCCGTCGCGGCGAGGCCGAGGCCAGAACCAGCAGGGAGGTTTCAGAGCAATGAAGAGACGGTTCGTTAACAGAGGGCATGGGATCATCCTGAAAGAGCACAAAAAAGAGTTGGTGGGCTATCATTGTCGGCCATTGAAGACCTTTATGGCAGAGACAATCCTGCAAGAAAAGAGGGGCGATTGCGGGAGACAGAAGTTCGTAACAGGGAGGGCGTGAGGGTGATGTGGGATATTTTAAAGGGTCTTTTGTTTTGTTAGAGAAAAACGATCTTATTGTTTCTGGCTGAGCTTTGACAGAGAGTTGCCCTGTTGCCGCCCTGTTGGTGGGCTTTGGTAAGGGCGGTCTTTGCCGATTGCAGCAGTGGGTCGAAAGACGCGCCGTTGCTGGGGTAGAGGGCGATACCACAGGCAACGCTCGGCAGGTCGTTTCCTGCATCGTCCTGTTGACTATGCAGGCGGTTAGCAATGGTTAGTGCCACCTCGCTGGCAGTGTCGGGTAGTAGCACTGCAAACAGATTGTTGTCGAGACGGCCGACGACATCCATTTTGCGAACCAAATCTTTCAAGCGAGTAGCCAGATTGATGGCTTGCTGGTGACTGGTTTCGTCAGGCTGGTCGGCCTTAAACAGCAAGAGGGCTAGGCCTTGTCGCAGGCGGGTAGCGCGACTGGCTTCTTCAGTAAAGCGGCGTTTGAACATGCTTGCGCTGTAGACCTCTGTTGCCGGATCAAGGGCGGCTTGATCGAGCAATGTACTGACCTGCTGACGATTACATAATCTTTCGATGAGCAGAGCGCACGGTCCGGCCAGCTTGGTTAGCAGGTCCAAGTCCTGTTGATTGAAAGGTTGGCCATCTTGGCGATCGGCCAGGCTGATGACGCCGTGATGTTTATCCCCTGTTGTCAGAGGCAGACACAGGAATGTTTTTGATTCAAAGCGGGGGCGTGGCACGCTGCTGATACGGGGGTCCTGTTCCATGTTTTCGACTAAAAGGGCCTGACCGCTCTGCAGCACTTGTCCGGCAATGCCCTGATCGGAAGGGATGCAGAGATCAGCGGCCATAGCCTGGTTCATGCCGAGGTTGGCCAGCAGATGGAGTTTGCTGCCGTTGCTGTTGAGCAACATCAGCGAAGCCTTGTTCGCAGGGACCTGGGTGACGGCATTCTCAAGAATGCGTTGGCAGAGTTCCTGCGGTGTGGTCAAGGTCAGTAAGTGGTTGAAATCACCATCGTGTGGTGCAGAATCTTCTGGGGCAGTTTGGGGACTTCTCAGTTGTTGCAGTCGGCCGCTGATGCGTTCAGAAATCATGTTCAGTAATAGCATGTCTCGGGCAGATAGAGCCGGACCGTTGCAAAGCAGGTTGCCGAGTAATTCCTTGTCTCCCTGCAAGGGCAAGCAGGTCATTTGTGCGTCGCAGGTCTGTAGCGTTTCGTTGCTGCCTGCTTTTGCCGATAAAAACTCCGAGTCTTCTGCCGGAGAGGCAGACCCCTTGTCGAGACAAAGCAGGTCGGGTTCGCTCTCTCCTGGTACCAGTAAGGAAATTGAACGGGGGCCAAAGGCCGGTTCCAGGAGGGTGTTTATCGCTTCACTCAGGGTTTGCTGATCCGTTGCAGAGGCAAGCACGGTGTCTGCCTGAAACAGGGCATCGATCAGTGCTTCGCTCAGGGCAGGAGAGTCATTACGGGGCCTGGGAGAAGGGGCCGAAAAAGAGAGGAACAGTGATTGGGCTGTCCGGCCGGCCTCCAGTAGTTTCGAGGCCTCGAATTGTTGCAACTGATTCCATTGTTGCAACAGGGGAAAGGCCTCCACCTGGTTGAGGCAGGCCAATTCTTCAAGGTACTGAAGATTGCTCTGCGGCTCTCGGCCACCACCGATGAGCAGATAGGTGCGTTGGCCGTTTGTGTTCCGGCACGGTACCAAACAGTGCTGCAGGCTTCCGGGGCACTGAATCAGACGCGGTTCGTCATTTGCTTCAGCCATTGCCATCTTAGCTGCCCTTCGGGCGTGGCAGGCGGGATTGCAAAAGGGACTGGTCGGGTTGCCGCACAAGGCTGCCTTGGATGAGCTAATTGCCAATAACAGAAATTGACGGTCATAGAGCGCCAGCTCAAAAGGCTCAAGTTCCGGTGCGGCGGCGAACCGTTTCAGTAGCGTCTCTGGGTACTCTGTTGTGGCCAAAGGGGCAGACATTTAATCCCTAATTAAAATACAGGGGACCGGGCGGCATCCCATCTAAATGGAGTTCAGCCGGGCAGCCGGAACTGCTGGCTAGTATAGAGCCTTCTCCCGCGTTAGTGAAGGTATCCGAGAATACCAGAGCGCTGCACAAAAAACAAACTGCTTTAGAATCGGTCGTTTTAAGCGGTCTGCTGTGGGGCTCAGGGTAAAACTACCGACATCTGTTGCCACCAGGGGACAATAGCTGTCAGCGCTCGATCGGCCATGGCCAGCCTCCGCTCACTGCGTTTCATCCGTCCTCCCTCAAGGGGGGGAAAGAGTCCGTAGTTGACATTCATGGGCTGGAAACCTTCTGGGCTGGAGGCATCCAGATGGTGCAGCAGTGCACCGAGGGCGGTCGTGGCTGGTGGCTGCGGAAGTGTTTGGTCCTTGAGTTGTGCCGCAGCATAAAGACCCGCCAGCAGTCCGGTGGCTGCTGATTCTACGTAGCCTTCAACGCCGGTGATCTGACCGGCAAAAAACAGCCTTGAGTCGTCTTTGAATTGCAATCCGTTGTGTAAACAGCGGGGGGCGTTGATAAAGGTGTTGCGATGCATGCTGCCAAGACGGGCGAAACGGGCCTGTTCCAGGCCCGGTATGGTGCGGAAGATGCGCCGCTGCTCTGGATAGGTCAGCTTGGTTTGAAATCCGACCATATTGTACAGGGAGGCGTGCAGATTATCTTGGCGCAATTGAACCACGGCAAAGGGGTCGCGGCCGGTGCGAGGATCGGGCAGACCCACCGGTTTCATCGGGCCAAAGGCCAGGGTCAGGTCTCCTCGAGCGGCCATCTCTTCGACAGGCATACAGCCTTCGAAGTGGATAATCTTCTCAAAATCCCGGCCCGGGACTTTGTCAGCCTCCTTAAGGGCGGCTACAAAAGCCATGTATTGGTCCTGATTGAGAGGGCAGTTGAGGTAATCAGCGCCGCCTCGACCGTAGCGGGAGGCCCGCCAGGCAATCGAAGAATCGATGGAATCGGCCTCGATAATGGGCGCAATGGCATCGTAAAAGTAAAGATGCTCGCTGCCGGTCAGGCGCGCGATTTCGCTAGAGAGCCCTGCGGAGGTCAGGGGGCCCGAGGCGATAATAACTAAGCCCTCAGCAGGAACCTCGCTCAGCTCTTGCCGCTGTACTTTGATTAGGGGGTGGCTTGCGATACGCTCGGTAATATAGGCAGAAAATCCTTCCCGGTCGACGGCCAGAGCACCGCCGGCAGGCACTGCTGTGGCATCCGCCGCCTCCATAAACAGGGTATTGCAACGGCGCAGTTCTTCTTTCAGGCAACCGACTGCGTTATTCATGCCGGCACCACGAAAGCTGTTGGAGCAGACGAGTTCCGCCAAATCGGCGGACTGGTGAGCTTCGGAAAAGCGCTGGGGTTTCATTTCAAATAGGGTGACAGAGCAGCCGGCACGGGCGGCTTGCCAGGCTGCTTCACAGCCGGCCAGACCGGCACCGATAACGGTAATCTTTTGAGTGCTGGACACGGTGGAATCCTTATGCCGGCGCCAACGCATGGTGCCGGTCCGTAAAGCAAAACCGACCGGACTTTGCAGTCCGGTCGGTTGGAAGTTAGTCCTCTTTGGTTTTAGTCGCCGCCGGTTTTTTTGTCTTGCTGGCGGCTGGCTTTTTCTTGGGTGGAGCCTGTTCCGCTGCGACCTTTGTGTCGGAGGCCTTTTTTTTGGCCGCCTTCTTAGCCGCTGGCTTCTTGGCCGCTGGCTTCTTAGCCGCTGGCTTCTTAGCCGCTGGCTTCTTGGCCGCCGGTTTCTTAGCCGCCGGTTTCTTAGCCGCTGGTTTCTTAGCCGCTGGTTTCTTAGCCGCTGGCTTCTTGGCCGCCGGTTTCTTGGCCGCCGGTTTCTTGGCGGGTTTTTTCTCCGGTGGCACCAGCACCAACTTCCAGTCGCACTCTTCTTGCGGGCATTTGCGATAGGTTCCGTCCCGCTTGGTCACTTTTTCCACAATCAACGGGAAGTTACATTTCGGGCAGGGTTCTTCAATGGGCAGATCCCATAGAGCATACTTGCATTTGGGGTAGAGGTTGCAGGAGTAGAAGATCTTGCCGTAGCGGCTCTTTTTCTCCTGTAGCTCTCCTTCTTTGCAGCCCGGGCAGGTGATACCTAGCGCCTTGGGCTTGACCAGCGGCTGAATGTTTTTGCAGGCCGGATAGGCCGAGCAAGCGTAAAACTTGCCGTAACGGCCTTCCTTGATGAGCATCGGCGCATCGCATTTTTCGCACTTCTGGTCCGAAATCACCGGCTCTTCCTTGGCGTCACCGTTCAGGGCCTCGGTATAGCGGCACTCGGGAAAACCGCTGCAGGCTAGAAAACGACCAGCGCGACCGAGTTTGATAACCAGCGGTTTCTTGCAATCAGGACACTCACGGTCGGTCTTTTCAGTGGTGACATCCTGTTTGGAGATTTCGGTTTCTTTTTGTTTTAGTAGGGTAATGAAGGGTTCCCAGAATTCCTTGAGTAGTGGTCTCCACTGGGCTTCGCCGCGAGAAATGGCATCGAGGTTCTCTTCGAGTTGCGCGGTGAAGTTGTAGTCTACGTACTGTGCAAAATGATTGGACAACAGATCGCTAACCACCATGCCGACGTCTTCCGGGTAGAAGACCCGTTTTTCCAAACGCACGTATTTACGGGCAGTCAGGGTGTTGATAATGGAGGCGTAGGTAGATGGCCGGCCGATACCGAATTCTTCCAGGGTTTTGACCAGGCGCGCTTCGCTGAAGCGGGGCGGCGGCTGGGTAAAGTGCTGCTCCGGTAGCAGCTCCTGGCAACTGACGATCTCTTCTTGCTGGAGCTGAGGCAGGGTGGCTTCATCCTTCTCCTCGGCATCGTCGCTGCTTTCGATATACAGCTTCATGAAACCGGCGAAACGGATCACCTGGCCGGAGGCACGCAGGATAAATCGGTCGCCGGCACTAAGGTCGACGCTGGTGGCATCGAGCTGGGCTGCGGCCATCTGTGAAGCAACGGTACGCATCCAGATCAAGCGGTAGAGCCGGTATTGGTCGGAGCTGACGTGGGGCTTAACCTTATCTGGGGTATTAGCGATGATGGTCGGCCGCACTGCTTCGTGAGCTTCCTGGGCGTTTTTTGATTTATTCTTAAAGGTGCGCGGCTTTTCCAGAGCGTAGTCCGGACCGTACAGGCCGGTGATAACCTCTTTGGCCTCCTGCAGGGCAACATCCGCCAAGGCCACCGAGTCGGTACGCATATAGGTGATCAGGCCTTCGGCACCGTCGCCAAGGTCGATTCCCTCGTAGAGTTTCTGTGCCAGGCTCATGGTCTTGCGGGCAGAAAAACCCAGTTTGCGGCTAGCTTCCTGTTGCAGGGTGCTGGTCGTAAACGGGGCCGACGGCTGGCGCTTTTTTTCCGTACGTTTGATGCTCGCAACTTGGATGGTCTGATCGGTCAGGGCTTGGACGAGAGCGGTGGCATCGTTTTCGCTGGCGATGTCGAATTTTTTCAACGACTGGCCGTCGACGCTCTGGAGCCGGGCGCGAAAGTTCGTGCCTGTCTCGGTCTGCAAGTCGGCTTCGATGGTCCAGTACTCTTCGGGTTTAAAGGCTTGAACCTCTTTTTCCCGTTCGCAGATCATGCGCAGGGCGACGGATTGCACGCGGCCGGCGGAGAGGCCGTAGCGAATCTTTTTCCACAAAAAGGGCGACAGGTTAAAACCGACCAGATAGTCGAGGATGGAGCGGGCCTGCTGGGCATCGACCATATCCCGTGCGATGTGTCCCGGGTTGGCCACTGCTTCTTGAACCGCAATTTTGGTGATTTCTTGAAAGGTCACCCTCTTAACCGTAGGGGATTTGCTGTTTTCGTCGATGCCTAGAGCTTCTAGCAAATGCCAGGCAATCGCTTCACCTTCACGGTCGGGGTCAGTGGCGAGGATTATTTCATCGCTTTTGTCGGCTTCCTTTTTCAGCAGTGCAATTTGCTTTTCGCTTTCCGGCAACACGTGATAGAGCGGCTGGAAGTCGGCCTCAATATCGACGGAACCCTGTTTGCTCGGCAGCGCCCGCACGTGACCATAGGAAGCCAGTACCTTGTAGTTCGGGCCAAGGAATTTTTCGATGGTTTTGGCTTTTGCGGGAGACTCGACGATCACCAATGATTTAGCCATGAACGCCTCAATTGGTTGTTGGCAATTAATTGCCAGGCCATAAGAAGATTGCGAGCAAGGCTCTAATCGAAACGGGCCGCGGAGTCCGCAGCCCATCTGTCGATGTCAATGGTAGAGCCGCGTCCAGTCGTCGTCCATGAAGCAATCGACCTCTCGCAACCATTCGTTGTGAGACCTGGTCAGCAGGGTCAGGGCAGTCAAATTCTTCATGTCGGCGAGGGTCACTTCGTCCTCGTCTAACTGAACGGCTTTTTGTATGATGTCCTCCTGGGAGGCATCATCGAGAATGCCCAGTCCGCGTATCTGCGTCAAAAAACCCCGTCCTTCGCAGGAAATGGCCTGGCGCTCTTCAGTAGTGAAAATACGTTGGCTGGGAATGGTCAGTTCGGTGTGTGAAGAAGTGCCACCCTGGTAGGAAAAGCTTTCCATCCAGAGAAATGCGGCATCAATTTCTTCGGTGTTGAAACCTGAAGCCAGTAATTCTTCAACAATGTCGCTACTGGAGGGGAGCCGATTCTCTTCGGCGACATACTGGGCGATGATGCTGACAATGGCCAGCACTCGTTCTTTTGGTGGGTTCCCGGTCATAAACCTCCGCGTTGCTTGGGGGGTCTTTTACGGATGTATCGCATTCCGGGGAGCTGTTCTGCTCCGCCTTCGAGTTCTAGGTGCAGTAAAATAGCCGAAAGCTCCATAGCTGTCAAGGAGCATTTCCTGGCCAGTTGGTCGACATGGAGAGGTTCCTCGCCGAGGTTTCGATAGACCATCAACTGTTCGTTGCTCAGATGCTCCGGTAGCGGGTCGTTGGTCAGAATCGACAGGTCGGCAGAGGTTCCGGGCCAGAGTACTTCGAGGATGTCCCGCGCTTCGGTTACCAAATGGGCACCATCTTTGAGCAGGCGATTGACCCCGCCACCCGTTTGCGAGTAGACCGGGCCGGGCACGGCAAATACCTCCCGTCCTTGTTCCAGGGCGAAGTCAGCCGTTAGCAGAGAACCGCTTTTCTCCGCAGCTTCAACGATTAAAACCCCTTTGCTTAAGCCACTGATGATGCGGTTGCGGCCCGGAAAATGTCCGGCCAGCGGCGGTGTGCCGGGCGGGTATTCGGAGAGGATGGCGCCCTGTGCGATGATGTCTTGAGCCAGGCAGGAATTCTCCGGCGGATAGACCACGTCGATGCCGCAACCAAGCACCGCGACGGTGTGACCTGTCTCCAGGGCGCCCTTGTGAGCTGCACTGTCGATACCTCGTGCCAGGCCGCTGACCACTGTAACATTGTGAGCTGCCAGTTCGGCGCAGATTTCCGTCGTTAGTTGCCGCCCGGAACGAGATGCCCGGCGAGCGCCGACAACGGCAAACGCCTGCTGTTTGGGTAGGGAGCCAAGGATATAGAGCAGGGCTGGGGGATCGTAGATGGTACGCAGTGCTGCGGGGTAGTGCTGCTGATCCCAGAGGGTGACGATGGTGACGCACAACTCATCGAGGAGCTGGGTGGTTTTCAGCAGTTGTGGATCGTGGGGGGCAGGCAGTGCTACAGCTACCGCCGGCCGAATGCGGGCCTTTTGCTGCCAGGCTTTCGCGTCGGCAGCAAGAATCGCCGATACCGAGCCGAAGGCTTCCATCAGGCGGATCAATCCAACACGGCCGAGGCCGCTGGTCAGATGCAGGCGTAACCAATCCTGTTGTTCTCTGGTCATAATAGTTGTCGTTGGGAAAAACAAAAAGGATTGAATTAATATTCAATCCTTTTTGCGGTAATAGATCTTTTTGTACCCTGGAGTGCGTAGTCGTTGCTGGCCGCCTATTCAGCTGGAGTGATAACGCGGTCACCGGCGTAGATGGCATCGGTCGACTTAAGAACCAGGGCGGCTGCCGTCTCGGCATGGGTGCTCACTACCACGGCGGCACCGAGCAGAGCGTCCGGCAGGGGCAAGTGGTGACCCTGCAGGGCCGCTTTGGTTTGCTTGCGGGGGCGGGTGATATAGAGCATGTTGCCTTGCTGCAAGCCATCCTGATGGCCGAGATCGATGAAGATGATATCGTGCTGGCTGAGAGCCAGTTTCTCGTTTTCGCCGCTGATTATGTAGCCGCTCAAGGGCTGCTGGGCCTTGTGCAAGGTAATCTCCTGCTGCGGCAGTTGGCTAGGAATGAGTCGCGCGCCGCGGAGGATTTCCTTGTCGCTGCGCACGATAACGGCAGTGGCTATTGGCGGCGTGCTCTGCACAATGCGAACCTGCCCCACCACAGAGGTCTGGTGGCCGAGGGCTTTGCCCGTTACCGGGTGCTCGATCTTCTTGCCGACCTGGATCAAAGTATAAAGGTCGCCCGGCTGCAGGCCCTGGGGGGCTTCGATTTCAACAAAAACCAGATCCTCTGCGACCATCAGCAGGCGGTTGTCGGTGGCGTCGACTAAGGTGCCGGCAGTCTCCAGCTGGCCGAGGCTAATGAAGCCTTCGGTGCTGCTGAAAGCTTTAACGGTGAGTTCTGGTTGCGGTTCGGGTAGGGCCGTCTCTGCTACGGTTTCGGGTTGTTCACCTTCGCCGGGCTCAACGAACTCCGGCAGAAAAACGATGCGACCGTCGTAAATGGCGACTTTCTGCCCTGGGTAGATCAGGTGAGGATTGGTCACGAAGGGGTTGTGAGACCAGAGGTTGGGCCAATAATAAGGGTCCTTGATGAAGCGCTGTGAAATGCCCCACAGGGTGTCCCCTTGCTTTATCGTGTAGATTTGCGGTTTAGTCTGAGCTGCAGCAGAAAGGGGCAGCAATAGCAGGCAGCAGAGCAACAGTGCTTTTTGAAAGATGGACATGGGGACCCCCTATTATTAACAAATGTAAGATGTCTCTGGTAAGCGGGTGGCTGCGGGTCTTGGGTAGTTTCAGTTGCCAGCCTTTGCCCTAGCCGCCGCCGGGCTGTTCGGGTAGCGCCGCAGCAGTAGCTGCTGTGCCTCTCGAGCCTGCTCGAATTGATTGACCCGGCGCAGTGCCGGAACCATTTTCAGCAAGGCCTCGGGGGCTTTGCCGCTATCGGGATACTGAGAGGCCGCTTTTTCAAATTCGACCACCGCTTGTTGGTAATCCGCAAGAGCGTAATAGCATTCTCCGAGCCAATATTGGGCATTCCCTGCATAGTCGTTGCCTGAATAGTTGTCGATAAAGGTGTTAAAGCCTTTAATGGCCGGCTGGTAGCGGCCGGCAGCGTAATCGGCAAAGGCACGCAGATAAAGTTCCGTTGGGGAGCCTTGGGGGGCCGTTGGGGGGGAAGTTGGGAGGGTTGATTCGGTCTTTTGCCAGCCCGTGGTGCCCTTTTCCGCTGCTCTCTGCTGTAATTTGTCGGTTACGGCCTGTTGTTTATCCAGCCGGGTTTCCAGCAACAGCAACTGTTGTTGCATCTGGTCGATGCGTTGATCCAGTTGCTGTTGAGTGCTGTTCAACCGGGCGATATCCTTCAGCGCCTTGGAGCTGTTTGGATTCTGAGCCGGGACAGCGCAACCGCCGAGAAAAGAGCCTGCAAGTAGCATCACTATGAAGTGTAGTTCAAAGCGCATTGTAATCCTGTTCGGGCAGCCAGTTCATCGCCTGGGCCTAAAGGGTGGGTAACTGGTTAGAAAATTATAGGCTTTTTAGACACTTGTCAAGGGGCAATGGGGTTGTGAAGGGTATCCGTCACCTTTTCCCAGAGGCTGTTTTTATGTTACCTTGCATGACAATGACAAGTCTGTCTCGAAAAGGATAAAGCCGCCTGGGAGGGCGCTGGTTCCTCAATGGTTTTTGAAGGAGAAGTACAGCATATGCGTCAACCTGAATTACTGGCCCCGGCAGGGGACTTGGAAAAACTGGAAGCGGCTCTGGCTTACGGGGCCGATGCGGTGTATCTAGGCGGGGATCACTTTGGCCTGCGAGCTTTGGCCAGCAACTTCAGCCTGCTCCAGTTGAAGCAAGCCAAAGATTTGGTACATGCCGCCGGCAAAAAAATCTACCTGACTTTAAATGCCTCTCTTCGCCCGGCAGAACTCGCTGCGTTGAACGGTTATCTGGAAGAGTTGCGACCCCTTGATCTTGATGCCTATATTGTGGCGGATCCCGGGGTGTTTGCGATGGTTCGGCGTGTGGATCCCGACCGCGAGATACATCTGTCGACCCAGGTCAACACAACCAATGGCGCTGCCGCTGAGTTTTGGCGGGCGGCGGGGGGCAAGCGCGTTAACCTGGCTCGGGAGTTATCGCTGGAAGAAATAAGGGCGGTCCGTGCGACGACCACCGCGGAGATTGAGGTATTTGTCCACGGCGCCCAATGTGTGGCTTATTCCGGGCGCTGCCTACTGTCGGCGGCTCTGGTTGATCGTAGCGCCAACAGTGGTCTGTGTGCTCAATCCTGTCGTTGGCGATATGCCTTGATGGAGGAAAAACGCCCGGGTCAATATTTGTCCATCGAAGAGGATTCCCGGGGTAGCTATATCATGAATAGTCGCGATCTCTGTTTGGTCGACTATCTGCCCCAGCTAGTTGAAGCCGGAGTCGACAGTTTTAAAATCGAAGGACGGATGAAGGGGCGCTACTATGTGGCGGCCGTTACCCGCGTCTATCGGGCCGCCCTCGATTGCTACCTGGCCGATCCTGAGGGCTACCGTTGTGACCCTGTCTGGCGGCAGGAGCTGGAAAAGATCAGTCATCGGCCCTATGGCAAAGGGTTTTTGACCGAGGCCGAGGATGCTCAGGTCCATAGCGGCGATTCTATCTATCGACGCAGTTATGACTTTGTTGGCGTAGTCTTGTCGCTCGGTGAGGATGGGCGAGGGCTTGTCGAGGGACGTAATCGTTTTTTCCCGGGCGAGGACCTGGAGTTAATCGGTCCGGGAATGCGTCAGGTGACTTTTCCCGTCGGCTCTTTGGCGTCCGAAAAAGAGCAACCTTTGACTGTCGCCCAGCCCAATGCGCGAATTCTTATGCAGTTGCCGTCTGGTAGCCAACCCGGTGACTTGCTGCGGCGGCAGGTGGCATCGCCGGACTGATGCTTTGCTGGGTGGATTGTTTAATAGTGCGGCGTTGTTTCTTTCCTGAAGGCCGGTTTTTTAAGCTGGCCCTACGCCCGGACGGCCCAGATTTTTTGGCGTATAACATCGCAACAACTTAGGTCTCGGCCGTAAACAGCTCCAGTGTCGAGGCCGATCCGATCGGGCTTAAGGTGCGGCTTGCCCATGGGAGTATGGCCGAAAACAATGGTTTTGCCCCAGCGATATTTGGATTTGAGGAAGTCTTCACGAATCCAGAGCAAGTCTTCCTCTTTCTGGTTTTTCAGCGAGACCTCAGGGCGAAGCCCGGCGTGGACAAAAAAATGATGCTCTGTCTCAAAAGTGAGCCGTAAATCGCGGAGGAATTGCAGATGGCTCGGTGGAATCGTTAGCTGTCCCTTTTTCCGGTAGCTGTAGAGGGTGGTTGTGCCACCGTTCAGCAGATAGCGCAGACGTTCGCGTCCGGCAAGAAAATTATGCAACATCGCTTCATGGTTGCCCTTGAGAAAAACCGTTTGCGGCCATTGCTGGCGAAAATCGAGCAAATAGTCGATTACTCCGCGAGGATCGGGGCCGCGATCGATGTAATCCCCCAAGAAGACGACCTGATCTTCCGCGCATGGTGCGACCTGCCGCATCAGTTCCTGCAGCAGGCCGCGGCAGCCGTGGATGTCCCCTACCGCCAGAAGTCTCCCCTGTGTGGGGTTCTGTGAAAACTCCGAACAGGTCATATTGCCCTCGTTTTCCGTTGTTGAATGCGATTGTCAATTCGAGGCCGTCGCCCTTGGTCAAGATTTGTCAAAAATGGCCGTGCTTTGACCTGATGGCCGCCTTCGACGGGCACGACTGTGGTTTAAATGCCACACTTTTTGTGAGTGGTCGGGTCGGGATACTGACGATTTTTTGTCCGTAATCTCGCCATATACAAGGCCTGGCCAGTGTTTTTGCCTTGAGCGCTGTTTGTGTTGGCATCTTTGTTGAATATATCAACTGCAAAGAAGAAATGCAGCCGGTATAAGCAATTAGTGTTGCTCGGCGGGAAAGGAAAGATCGATGAGACAGATTATGATAATGATCCAAGTAATGTTGCTACTGGTT
>JAIOSZ010000176.1 GCA_021107335.1 Desulfuromonadaceae bacterium
CCTCCGCCATCGGGGGATGAAATCCGGACCACTTGCCGAGTATCCAGAATTCACTAAAATTGGTCACCATATAAAAGGCAACCGCGCCGATTCCGGCCACCAGTCCGACTAAACAGCTCAGCAACATGAACCGCCCGACACTGCGTATGTCTAACTTATTCAGTGTATTACGCAACTGTAACCGCTGCGGCATCAAACTCTCCCTCTCCTGCGCCGTCACAGCCAGCGCCCATCTGAAGCAAAACTTGTCGACAAATTAAATCAAGCCATTCCATTCTGTTACAAAAAGAACTGAATGTAAACGACCTGTTGATTTTATGCAAACAACAAATCTACTTAATGCTTCCGAGGACACCAAGAAGGCGGCCAAACCATGTTTTATGTTTTGTTAACAAGGAAGACAGTTCGTTAGTAATGCCCCCCCTCTCTGCTAGGTTGAAAATACTCTCAACGGTGAAGACCTCAGCACTGCGGTGCTTTTGCATTGAGTTGTCCATTAACCACACCGCTACTCTGGACATTTCTGTGATGGACATTGAAATATGGATATTAAACGGTAACAACGGGGAGAGAATCAAGAGGACGGAAAGGATTAGCTCGACAAAATACCGACGGGAAACAAACCTAGGAGCACCAGGAAGAGCCCTCCTGTCCGGCGCCGGCGGTGTGCAGAGGTCTTATCAGAAGAAACGGAAATAGGGTCGGCGGGAAAAGACAAAAGCGAGGGCCGATTAGCTAAGCAAAAATACTTTGGCGTCGGCTTCTGCGCAAAGCTTGCCATCGACTTCCAGGCGAGCCTTAACGCGCAGCACCTTGCGGCGGCGCTCTACCACTTCGCCCTGTATCGTTACTTTTTGCCCAACCGATACTGGTTGGCGATAACGCACGGACAGTTCGGCGGTGACCAGCGTTTCTGCCAGTGCCCGTCCGGCGTAAATACAGGCTTCATCAAGCAATGATGCAATCACGCCCCCATGCACTATGTCTGGCCAACCCTGAAATTGATCGCCAATGGTTAGGTGGCAGAATGATGTCAGCAGTTCTTTGTCGTAACTGAAAACAGCCTGTAGGCCGCTGGCATTTTCCTGACCGCAGACAAAACAACCGCGATCCTTGTTAAAATCGATAGTCAATGGATTCCTCACATTGCAGATGTGAAAATTATTAATGTGTTCAGGTCGTGCGATTTACTTCCGACACCAGTTCGTTGAGGGTCCAAAAATCGTAGAGGACTCCAAGAAAGAAAAAACCGCCGGTGAGCATATAAATAATACCGGTGATCCATTTTCCGAGATAGAAACGATGAATACCGAAGAGACCAAGAAAGACCAGCAGAATCCAGGCGATATTGTAATCCACCCTCCCCGCTTCAAATCTCAGGTCGGCCTGGCGTTCCATGGAGGGGACCAGAAAGAGATCGATAATCCAGCCGATAAGCAGGAGGCCAAACGTGAAGAAGTAGATAGTGCCGGAGACTGGCATGCCGTAATAAAAACGATGGGCCCCAGTGAAACCAAAAAGCCAGAGGATGTAGCCTATGACCTGCTGTGGGTGTCCTTGATGTCTGTCATGATACCTGTCTCCTGAAGCCAGCCCAGTATATTTCCTGGAAACTTTCTCAAGTAATGGCTGGCAACTCTCTGTATTAAATAGATTAATTGATTTGTTTGGTGCGTTAAAAATTGTCTACATGAATCTTGTCATAGGGCAGAGTCTCTTTGCCATGCCCAGCTTTTTCTGCAACGGGATAGCCGATTCCGATGATTGCCTCAACCTCGTAACGGTCGGGTAGATTGAGAACTTTGCTCAGATAATCCGTGGCCGGGTTGCCATCGACGTGGCTGCGTCTGCGAATTTGTGACCAGCAACTGCCCAAACCAAGCTCCAATGCCGCAAGCTGAAGAACAATGGCAGCGATGGAGCAGTCCTCGATCCAGACGTCACATTTGTCTGGATCGGCGCAAACAACGATAGCTAAAGGTGCCTCGGCGACAAAGGTCCCACCCTTCGGTTTGGAAGCAGCCAGTCTGACTCGCTGCTCGGGGTCTGTTACCAGGATAAACTCCCAGGGGTTGCGGCCTTTGGATGAGGGCGACCGAAGCAGTGCTTCAATGAGTTGCTCGACCTTGTCTGCCTCTATCGGACGATCCATAAAACGTCGCACGCTGCGACGTTTGCGTAACAATTCCAGCATGTTTCCCTCCCAATGCCTACTCATACAGTAAGATGAAAATATTTAAACCAAATCATACCGGGAAACGGTAAGACTTTCAATGTTCAGCGAAAAAACTTTGCTGGCGCCGGGCAAGCCTAACTCCTGCAGGCACAGGTATAGATACTAGATTTTTATACTCCGGTGTCACCGTCTGCTCGAGTTTCATTGCAGGTGTTTCAGGTGAGCCATTTGGTTTTTATGATAGAGATCAAAAAAGATGACGCTGTGGTCAGGGATGCTGTCGCAGTGGTTGCACTGATCTGCCATTCGACGATTTTTTTTGCGACAGATTCGGCACCACTCGTAAATTATTCGGTAGTCGCGGCGACCTACATAAAGTAACCGGGAGGATCAAGCTTCTGTATCTTTTCCAACTTGGCAGTAAATTGAGGGGTGGGGAAATAGACAAAGCGCGTCATGATGGCTCCGGTGAATCATCGGAGGCGAGCAATAACTTCAGCTTGCACAGCTTGGCCTCTATAGTCTGCTCTACCCGCTCCTCGCCCAGCATAAAGGATAGTTGTCCGACCATAAGCGCCACATCTGCCAGTTCATCGACAATCTCTTGCAGGTCAACTTTATCCCGCTTGAAATGCTTCAAAGCCACAATTAATTCAGCGCATTCTTCAACGGCTTGGTCAAATTGAGCCTCTTCGCCCCACTTGGCCAAGGCCGCCCGGTAGATATCATGATATTTGGTCATAATTGATTTAGTGATAGGTAGGAAAAAAGGTTAGCTATCTTAATGCAGAGTAGTACGATCGTCACTACAGCATGTATTAAACTTTTGGCCACTGCCACAGGGGCATGGTTCATTGCGGCCTATTGTAGCTGGTCGAGTTTGAAGCTGAGCTGCATAGCTCTGAATTACGGCCACCGCATTCGGTAAGGCGAGTAAAAGAGTCGCCAACAGTTCAGATTCGTCCGTTGATTGGTCCAGGCAACCCTCGTCAGCAAATAGTTCGTCGACCTCATGGGGCCAAGCAATAGCGTTTACCACGGAAAAACTGGCAAACAGATTATCATCTTCGTCCTGCTTGTCCACGGGGCCGTTGCCTAACCAGATTTCTGGGCGCATTTCAAGTGCCAGGTTAAAGCCAAAGCCCCAATCAAGGGCATTGCTGACAGTTTCTTCAGAAGGTTTTTTTAAACAATAAGGGAAATGTAGGTGGCCCTGCAGGTGCAGATGGTTAAAGCGGTCGTAGACGGTCAACAGCCCTTTCAGAAGGCGCTCTCCTTGCTCCAGGTCGGTAAAAACATTGATCTTCTCACCAAAGACCTGGGGCAGCCACTCGCTCGAGGGAATCGATTCAGGGGTAATTACCAAGCCATAGAAAAAGCCGAGCAACTCAGCCTGATTAAGAACTTGGTCCTGACGTTCTGCGAAGGCCAGAAGTTCGTCCAGCGGGGAAGTGTCCAAGGAATTCAGCATAAGAAGAGTGTCCGCGTCAAAAGAAGGAAAAGCTTTCCCTGATGAGAGATTTAAAACGCCGAAGGCTGTTTTTCTGTCTTCAGCGATATCATGAGCAACAGTGAAAAGCAAGCCATAATAAGGGGTTGCACGAAAGAGTCCTAAGGCCAAGTGACTGCTTTAGACGGTTCTGAAAGGTGCCCCGCCCCGTTTCTAGGCAGAAGAACCCACAACCATCCATCCTGTTTCATGCGGCGAGCTACATTCCCGGCCTCCTGGCCGAGGCCCCAGAAAAAATCTGCCCGCACCCCTCCTTTGATCGCTCCGCCGGTGTCCTGAGCCACCATCAACTGCTGCAAGGGCCTGCTGCTGCTAGGCCATGTGGTAGCGATGAATACCGGTGCACCTAGAGGAATGGTTTGCGGGTCGACGGCCAGGCTACGCTGCGGCGTAAGTGGATAGCCAAGGGCCCCTGGTGGGCTTGGAAGATCCTGCTCGGCCGAACTAAAAAAGACATAGCTGGGGTTTTCTCCTAAAAGCTGAAGCACCTTGTCTGGATGACGCTGGCCCCAGGCCTTGATGTTCTGTAACGACATCTGATGCCGGGTCATAGCTCCTGACTCGATAAGCAATTTACCGATGGAGCGATAAGGATGGCCATTCTGTTCGGCATAGTTAACCATCACCCTTTCGCCATTCTGCAGGGAGATACGGCCCGAGCCCTGAATATGCAAAAAGAACAGCTCAACCGGGTCCTGCACCCAGAATAGTTCCTTACCAGCAATCGGTGCCTGACCGGAATCGATCTCAGTCCGGCTCCAATAAGGCACCACCCGCCGCCCATCGAGGCGGCCGCGTAATCGGCGTCCCTTCAGGTCCGGATAGAGCGTGCCCAGATCGATTACAAGTAGATCGTCAGGGATAGACAAGACAGGATAGCGATAGTTTTTATCAGGGGTGCGACTTCCCTGCAAATCGGGAACATAGTAACCGGTTATCTGGCCTCGAGTCGAACCATCGGAGTTGTGTACGCGGTGAGGGATAAATCTATTTTCAAAAAACCGCCGAACCGCTCCCCTATCAGCGGCATCAACTTGCAGGGCTTCGGAACATACGGTCTGCCATGACGGCTTTCTTTTGAGAGATGGACAACTGACGATAAAAGCCTCCAGGGCCGGTCGCAGGTCCTCTTGCTGCCAACCTGGCACTTCGTTCCAGGAAACAGCCTGTAATGGCTCAACAGGTTCCTTGAACACAGGTGGCGCAGGCGGTCGGGCACAGGCCACCAGAAGCAGCAGACTCAGAAAACAACCGAAAGGAACAGAACAACTCAGGCGGGACAGAAATCCGGATATCATAGGCCGTCCTCAAAAAAATCGTTTCGGAGAGAATAGTTGTTTAACTAAATCAAAGGCATGGAAGCGTTCCCTGCTTGACACCTGGCGATAACTGGATAGGCTGAAATAGTCACATTATCATTAATGTTATTAAGGCCCACCCTTCTCGGGAGGAAACAATATGCAAGAAATAGGATTTAAATGGCGGGATCTAATTCGCGACGAAGAAGGCGCGACTGCCACTGAATATGCCGTAATGCTGGCCCTGATCATCATCGTTTGCATTGTTGCCATCGCGTTTCTTGGTAACAAGGTCAACAATTCCTTTCAAAGGATGGGTAACCTGATGCCAGACAACTGAGCAACGGGTTTTAAACCCCTTCTTCCTTATCGACGAAATCGAAATTGACAAGCTTTCTGTCCCTCGGAATAAATTTTTCCCGAGCATCGAGCCAAGCCTCAATCGCTTCGGCGTGGTAAGGTTTATCAAAAACCTTACAACCAAGTCCTTGAGCCTTCAGCACATCCTCCTGACTCCAGGTGCCGGAGAGCACCGCCTTATGGTCCACCATCCCCTTGCAGCCTGCCTGAAGCTGCCGTTCAATCAGTTCCAAGCCGGACATTCCTGGCATTCGATTATCTGTTAGCAAAAAATCACCGCAAACCTCTTCCTGAGGACAAGAACATTCCGCATCCTCATACAAAGGGCAGGCCGTGGGGTCGGGAAAACAGATAACTTCGTATCCCCTCTGTCGTAGCCTCAGCGCCAATAGGGTTCGACAGGCCTCATCATCATCGATAACAATAGCTCTTAATTTCATGTTTAGATCCGCTTCAATAGACAGGACTGGCTTGATATTCTTTTGGCCATTGGCCACCCATTTTATCCTTGGATCAAGCCCCATGTTCTAAGGACGAAGTCCGTATGTCTTTAAACCAAAGATAACCTAATAAGACCGTTTTTGGAAAGCCCTTTACTGACAACCCCCACCGGGGACACATGCCTCAATCCCGCACCGATAGGATAAATCGGGTGCCGATATAAACGATCTTTTGGCTAAGGAACACCCTGCAAAAGCGGTCACCCTGATTGAGATAATCGCTAACGCGACTTCGGTCATGAGGCAAGTTGACAAATACCTGTCCTTCGATGACCGTGCCGAGTGCAGTGGTGATCTGTACCCGGTATTGCTCGCCAAGGCGCATAAGCTCATCCCCCTCCTCCCCAATGGATGTCTGAGCGGTGACGATGTTGATTGTATTTAGGTGAATCATGCCGGCAGCCGTTTCCACGGGGATAAAAGCATTGTCACCGCACAGCAATTCTCCTAACAGTTGCGGACGTTCATGGCAGGCCTCATAGAGACTGAGAAAGACCTCGCCCTGGACGGTACTGCCATCAGCTTGTGTAAACAGCACCTTACGACGGTTTTTTGTGATTTTCTGCTCATTCATAACAGCAGTCAACCTTCCTGAAACAGGGATTTGTTAGTTGCATATTTGAAGGCCTCTTCACGACTGATTCGACCTTCGGTAAGCAAATCCTGAATCGCCTGATCCATCAACTGCATACCCTGAGAGCGGCCGGTTTGAATCACCGACGGAATCTGAAAGGTCTTACCTTCACGAATCAGATTGGAGACCGCCGGATTGACGGCCATAATCTCCATGGCGGCGCAGCGTTTGCCGTCCACGGTGCGCAGCAGTTGCTGACAGATGACCCCTTGCAGAGATTCGCCGAGCATGGCCCGAATCTGTTCCTGCTGGGTGGTGGGAAAGACGTTGATGATGCGGTCGATCGTTTTGGCGGCACTGTTGGTGTGCAGGGTCCCAAAGACCAGGTGGCCGGTTTCTGCGGCGGTAATAGCCAACTCGATGGTCTCAAGGTCACGCATCTCACCGACTAGAATCACATCGGGATCCTCGCGTAAGGACGCCTTCAAGGCTGCGGCAAAGGATAGAGTATGGCGACCTACTTCCCGCTGATTAATCAGGCTCTGCTGACTGATGTGCACGAATTCGACGGGATCCTCTACGGTAAGGATATGCTCTTTGCGGGTTTTGTTCACATGATCGATCATTGCCGCCAAGGTGGTTGATTTGCCACTACCGGTCGGCCCGGTGACCAGCACCAGACCTTTTTTAAACTGGGTGAAGTTGAGAATCCCAGGAGATAACCCCAACTGCTCGGCGGTGAGGATCTTGGCCGGTATCAGCCGAAACACTGCACTGATGCCGAGACGCCCCATAAAGATGTTGGCGCGGAAACGGGATTCCAGTGCCGGAACCTCATAAGCAAAATCAAGATCATGGGTCGATTCGAAGCTTTGCCGCTGTGCCTCGGTCATGACCTCGTAGATCAGGGCTTTGATTTGCTCGCGGCCGATTGGGCGGTCGATAACTGGTTCTAGGTCGCCCGAGCGACGAATCAAGGGCGGATTGGCCGGGGACAGATGCAGGTCCGAACCTCCCCTATCCTTCAAAATTTTGAACAGAGCGTCAATTTTTGCCATAGTAGAGTCCTCAGCCGCATTCAGGGCGGACTTTCAAGTGATTGACTTATTATTGTTTTATTGATTGACGGAATGTCAACATGGATTAATCAACCAGCTGAAGTAGAGGAATGCAGATTACATGCCTTTATAACACGGCGAAAGGCTGACAAACAAAGGGCCCTTCGACGGAAGGGCCCTGTCTTGCAAATAAGCTGTCACAGATTCAGCCCGCAAGGACCACCGCTATATACGGGACGACATTGAAGACAATGATGAACAGTTTATAGAGTCCGATAAACCCGTAGATGGCCAGGTTGAAAGCGTCCCGCGACATGGGAAACCACATGCTGTGCATGCGATAAACCCAGTCACCGGCAAAAGCGCAGACCAGAAACGACAGAAAGTAGAGACATAGATTGATGACGGTACACCAAGCCAAGAAAGCACGTAGAAAATCGAGGTTCATAAGTGATTCCTTTCGAAGAGACTGGCATTGTGGCTGCGACTGAAAATCTTCGGCACCCGATCAAAGGGCATTCGTTTACTTTCTTTATATCATAAAAGAACGGTTCTATAACCCAAACAAAGGTATTGCGGCCGGCAAGTGTCGGA
>JAIOSZ010000013.1 GCA_021107335.1 Desulfuromonadaceae bacterium
TGGCTGCCCTACCTTGAACTGCTGCAGCATCTGCAACAACTGTTCTGCCTGACTTGACAGCTCCTCGGAGGCCGCTGCGCTTTCCTCAGCATTGGCCGTATTGCGCTGGGTGACCTGATCGATCTGTCCCAGCCCTTGATGCACCTGACCGATACCCGCCGATTGCTCACCACTGGCGGTGGCGATATCGCCGATCAGTTCCGTCGCTTGGGTCGCCCCAGACACGATGCCATCCAGAGCGGTGGAGGTCTGGCCGGCAAGGTCGCTGCCGTTGCGGGTCTTGTCCATAGCGTTGTCGATTAATTCGGCCGTCTCTCTGGCGGCCTTAGCGCTGCGACCCGCCAGATTTCTGACCTCCTCGGCGACCACCGCAAATCCTTTGCCGTACTGACCGGCACGAGCGGCCTCAACGGCGGCATTCAGGGCCAACAAGTTGGTCTGGAACGCAATTTCGTCGATTACCTTGTTGATCTTGGAGATATCGCCGCTGGCCTGATCGATCTCGCTCATCGCCTGCACCATGCCGTTCATCAACTCCCGACCTTCGACAGCGGAGGTCTTGGTCGTGGCCGACAACTGATTGGCCTGGTTGGCGTTATCGGCGTTGTCTCGAGTCTGAGCCGCCAATTCGGTCATGGAAGCGGAAACCTGCTCCAGGGACGCTGCCGATTCGGTGGCCCCTTGAGACAGGTCCTGACTGGAGTCAGCGACCTGGGATGCGGCGCTGGCGATCTCTTGAGCAGCGGACTGCACGCGGGTGATAACCTCCTGCAGGCTGCTGTTAGCCCGAGCCAGAGGTGCGGCAATGAGCCCCTTGGCTTCAAAGGTGAAGTCTCCAGCGGCCAACTTGTCAAAGGCCGCCAAGACCTCGCTTTGCAGATTGTCGGCAAAGGCATCCATGGTGGTGGCGATCTGACCGATCTCGTCTTTGCGCTGCAGATTCAGACGCCGGTCGAGTTGACCCCGCTCGAGATCGACGATCATCGCTACCGCCGCCTGCAAGGGCCGACTGATACCCCGCGCCAGCAGAAAGCCGCCGGTAGCGGCCAGAGTCACCACCAGAGCGGCCAGTAGCGCCACCCAGCGGATCATACTGTTCAAGCCACCTTCCACTTGGTCGATTGTCTCCTGCAGGTCGTCCTCATACATTGAGGCACAGACAACCCAGTCCCAAGGAGCAAAATAGGTGATTGCTGCGAGTTTCTGGCGCGGGGCGCTTTCTCCTTCGTTCTTCCACGAGTACTCTTGAAAGGCGATCGGAATCGTGCCACTGTTCTGCTCCATGGCCAGGGCATTATCCACTATGGAACGTATAAACGGGCGCCCCTCGGCATCCTGAACATCGTACATCGCCTTGCCATCCACCTGACCGCCTTTGGAGATAACAAAGCGTCCCTTCTGGTCACCCTTGCCGCCAAGCACGAACACATAGCCGGTCTTACCGACTACAGTATCCATAATACCTTTACGCAGGCTGGCGACATTTTCCTGCTTCTCACCGAAATAGAGAATGCCTACAACCTGCTCACCGGCGGCATCCCAAATCGGTTTATAGGCCGTGATATACCAGGCGTTAACCACATAGGCGCGGCCGTAAAAGGTCTCGCCGCGCAGCACCGAACTGATGACCGGGTTGGGCTTGCCGTCGGGATTGGTGCGGGGGATATAGGTACCGATGGCGCGCTGACCGTCGAGCTTTTGCACGTTGGTCGCCACCCGTAACATGTCACCCTCGGCGTTCATACGCTGAAAGATGGTACAGGTGCCGCCGACCAAGCCCTTAACCTTGTCCACCAGTGGGCTAACCGCATTGCCCTTGCTGACCTGACCCAACCACTGCTGGCCGACCATCATCTTAGGTAGCACCTGGGTCGTTTTCTGTTTGGTATATTGGTTAACCGCCTGCCAGGCAACTGTCTCTTCGGCAAAGTTAACCGACCCGACGCCGGCCATAACCTCTTCGGCCACCTTCAGATTGTTGGCTACCGTCTGGCTGACCGATTCGTACATGGCCTGACACATCAGATAGACGCTCTGCGCGGCCTTAGCTGTTTCATCGCGGCCCTGCGCCGAGATGATCGTATCAACCTTATTTTCTATCACATTCTTCTGATAAAGGGTGATACCGACAATGGACAAAGCCGTTATCAACACCAGGGCGATACACATACCGCTGATTTTCCACTGAATATTCATGGTTCCTCCTAATAGACTACACATAGCAATGCAAACGGACTCCGGCACAGACAGGCCGGAACCCTTTTCAAAGAGACATATTGTTTGGAATAAATTTAGGGAAGAACAAATGCAATAAAGGCGGCAGTCTACAGGAATTTTCTTATCAATGGAATCTTATTTTTTACAAAAATGAATGAGCAGCCTCTTAGCTCAAAAATGAGCCACCGGGTTGAGCCTCAGCGGAAAACACCTGGAACCATTAGGCTTTATTTGGCACAACTGTCGCCGCCACTTCGCCACAGAACCAATAAACCTGCCAGCAAAGCACCACCGGCGACCAGAAACAAAACCGACAAACCGCACCATTCGCCGACCAGACCGAGCAACAGCGAACCACTGAAGTTTCCGGCATCGAGAGATCCGGTATAGATGCCGGTCACCTTGCCGCGCACCGCAGGTGGCTCGCCGCGAATCGCCCAGGAATTGAGGGCCGGATAGAGCAGGCCGTGACCGCAACCGGCGACCAGCCCTGCGGCGGCCAGGGCAAACTGACCGTGAACCAGCGTCAAAGCCAACAGCCCGATGCCGGTGATGCTCAACGCATAGGGCACCATGCGCCTCTCGCCAAAACGATCAGCCAGCCGGCCCCCCACTAGGCGCACCAGCACCGCCGCCGCCGAATAGCAGAGAAA
>JAIOSZ010000270.1 GCA_021107335.1 Desulfuromonadaceae bacterium
CCAAGTTGGATGCACTGTGGTTGGATTGGCTTGCGAAGGAGTCGTCCTTGCAGAAATGAACCCGACAGTCGATGGGCCTGACAGCATAGATCCGGCATTTATCGTTCTTGCCCAGAAACTTACAGGAATTACTGCCCGATTCATAGAAGCGGAATTCCCCCTGCTTTGCTAAAAAACGATTGATCAATTCCATCTCCGGAGGGGTGACGCCGGGTTCGCTGCAACTGATCGATGGACGGCAGCAATTGGAATCGCACTTGTCAGAGCGCCCACATTTCATTCCAGTCCGCATTGTGAGGTCAGCTAACTTTTCCCAGAGGACTTCTAATGTCATGCAGGTTTTCCTTTTCATTTGCAATACTCTTGATGTCACCGCTGGGTGACGATAGCTGCTAACGAGGGCAAGGGTGGCGAAGGATCACCGGTCCCTTTCTTGTGATAGACCACTATACCATCATCGCCGATGTCTGGTTTTGTCAATTTGCACCAAGGGACATCTTTGCTGGCGTGGATAGGAGCGGCAGTAAGGTATGATGGGGGTGCAAAAAGCTCACCCTACAGCATTGTAGCGTTTTTTTGGGACCTCGATATACTAGATGTAGGTCTGGAATCCCTGAAAACGGCAAGCCTTGTAGAACAAGCCTTTGCGGATGAATCCCTGTTCATTTTTACAAACATGATCCACAGTGGGCACCTCGGAGGCAATAAAATGGAAATGGAATTGGATAAAGAAAGAATCAAGGTGTTGCGGGAAAAGGCACAGATCTATTTCAGGGATGAACTGGAGGAATCAATTGGTGATTTGAAGGCTGATTTGATCGTTGAGTTTTTTATCAAGCAGATTGGACCGCACATATACAACCAAGCGATAAGTGATGCTTATGCCTTTATTCAAGACAAGCTGATTGATCTTGAAGGTACGCTGTATGTTCCGGAATAGGAAAAAGCTGTGTGGGAAAGTTTTCTGTTTTTTCACTTCGTTTATCTCGGCTGAATTGTCAAGAGTTGTGACCTGGGCCAATTTGGTATACTCCTAATGAGTATGGTGTCCCCGTAACTTGCCGATAACTCGAAAGTGCTTAGAAGACGAGGGACTATTCAAGGTCCATTCACCAGACTTACAATAAGTGCAATGGGATGACATGAAGTCTCCATGCTACGTTAACGGATAAGGAGCTGATCTTGGCCTCTCTAAACTTTAAGAAAGAAAATGACTCCTTCCGTAAATTCTACGATAGCAACTGGAAGCTCTTCGAGAATGCCAAGAAGGCCTATATCCGCATCATCAGTTCCTTGCTCAAGGAGACGGATATCGGCGAGGTGCCGAAAATCGAGGGACGGGTCAAGGACAAAGAAGAGTGCATCAAAAAATTTAACCGAAAATATCAAAGCAAACTCGAAGCGGATGAGCAGCCATACGAGATCAAAGACTACCTTTCCGACTTGATCGGCATTCGAATTATCTGCCTCTATGAGGACCAGATTGAAGTAGTGGCTAAGGTATTGAAACAACATTTCAAGATTATCGATGTCACCGACAAGATCGCGGCCGTTGAGAGTACCGAGGATTCGTTTGGCTACAAAGGCCTGCACATGGATCTTGCCCTGAACGATCAGATGGTCGCCTTGCCGAAATACCAACAGTATGCCGGCTATCCCTTTGAAGTGCAGATCAGGTCTTTGATACAGGATGCCTGGAGTGTGCTGGACCATAAAATAAAATATAAAAAATCGATCCCCAATGATCTCAAACGCCGAATCAATGTTCTTTCTGCTCTGTTTGAATTGGCCGACCGTGAGTTCAAAGAGATCCGCAACTCCACCACGGAGCTCATCCACCAAGCCACGGCGGATCCGATCAGCGGTCCCCTGGATGATAGCAAGACGATTTCAGGTCAGCCTTCAACGGCTGGCAGTGATAAAACCGTCAATGCTTTTAACTTTCTGCGTATTGCGGGACACTTTTTCAGGGATTTCGAATTCGAAGACTATAAAGTTGACGACTTCGTCCAAGACATCTTGAAGCTGGACAATGGCTTTCAAAAATCGGATTTACACCAAAGCTTGATCGAGAACCTGAAAACCGTCAGAGATTATAGTGATTATTTTTTGGCAAAAAATCCGGACAACACCTTCAGCCCCTATACCTCGATCCGGCACTGTCTGTATCTGTACGACCAGGAAACCTTCAATCGGATTTTATCCAAGGGACCCAAAGATCGCTTTGAAGGATGGCTGAGAGCATACCGGGAGGACGCCGTTTAAAAAGAGTATGGAGTCGCACGTTTATTTAGTTGGTCTCAATTCATCACCCAGATGCTTGCTGAGCTCAATGGTCTCTACGACCAGGGCGGGAGCAGGAGCGTCTTCATCTATGGAAGGTAATGCTTTAGCCCCCTTTCGCCTGGCCACGACTGTTTCCGCAGACCGTCACCCTAGCGATTTGTGATTACCAACTCTGGATCGTTTGCAAACGGCTCACTTTGAAATAAACGCCACTATTCATTGTCAGCGGGCGGCGGGGAAAACTTTTCCCGCGCTGTTCGATCATGAAGAACGAGGGGCTTAACAGGGCGTCGTTAAGAACGCATCGGGTGCCAAGGTCCCTTCTTAGGCCGTAGAGTTGGCTGACTTCTGGCAAGCAGGGCAGGGATTGACTCAGTGATAGCTAGTTGGGTCAAAAGATTGCGGCGAGAGCTTGGGGAGAGAAATGCAGCAAAAAAAAGGACTTACAGCTGTTTGCTGTAAGTCCTTGATTTTTTGGTGGAGCTAAACGGGATCGAACCGTTGACCTCTTGAATGCCATTCAACAGGTAATGTCCTCCCCTGCCTGCCCGAAACATCATTACTGCTTTGACGTTTCAGTAGTTTACGGTTATCCTTAATCACGTAGCGTCATGTTGGTTTCCGTGTTTTCCTGCAAAAACTTGTACCCCATCTTGTACCCCAGGGGAGGCGTAAGCGTGGCAAAAGATAATTTGAAACCGACCGGCCGGAAGGGGGTTTTTTTTGTTGAGCAC
>JAIOSZ010000031.1 GCA_021107335.1 Desulfuromonadaceae bacterium
CTATCAACTACAGGATCAGGCGAGTATGTTGATCGCTCATCTGTTGGCACCCCAGCCTGGTGAGCGTCTGCTTGATGCTTGCTCTGCACCCGGGGGCAAGACCACCCACCTTGCGGCTCTGGCGGATAATCAGGCTGAGATTGTGGCCCTGGATATTTCTTCCGCCCGATTGACGCTGGTAGAGCAGGGCGCTCGGCGACTCGGCGCTCAAGGCATCAGCTGCAAAGCCTGGGATCTGACCTTCGCGCCAGATTTTCTCGAAAAGGAGAGTTTTGACGCTATCTTGGTCGATGCCCCGTGCAGTGGGCTCGGTACCCTGCGGCGCAATCCAGAAAGCCGCTGGCGGCGGGAGCCGGAAGACTTAGCAACCAATGCCGAGAGGCAGTTGGCCATCTTAAATCAGGTGGCACCATTGCTTCGTGTCGGTGGGCGGTTGCTCTATTCCCTCTGCACCTTCACTAAAGAAGAGACCGAGGGCGTAGTGCAGCGTTTCCTCGCTGCTCATCCTGAGTTTGAGCGGATCGATCTGCGCCCGCAAGTGCCGGACGCCTGGCACGAGCTGTTTGATGAGCAGGGCGCGCTACGTACCATGCCCCATCGCCCTGGCGGTATGGATGCCTTTTTCGCAGTCGGTTTTTGTCGTCAGCCCTAACGAAGCTTTTTTATGGGGTCTCGATGCCAATTCTGATACATATCGTATATTCACGCCTGTTTTTTAACTATTAGCGGAGCAACGCATGATCAAGATCGCCCCTTCCATTCTGTCCGCCGATTTTGCCCGACTGGGCGATGAGATTCGCGCCCTAGAAGCTGGTGGTGCTGACTATGTCCATATCGATGTTATGGACGGCCATTTTGTACCCAACATTACCATCGGTCCGCTTATCGTGGAGGCCGTTCGCAAGGTCACCGAAATGCCTCTCGATGTGCACCTGATGATTGAAAATCCCGATCAGTATATTCCTGACTTTGCCAAAGCCGGGGCGGATATCATCACCGTCCATTATGAGGCGGTGCCTCACCTGCATCGCACCGTCCAGTTGATTCACAGCCTGGGCAAAAAGGCCGGTGTCTCTCTCAACCCCGCCACTCCGGTGTCGAGTCTTGAGGTTATTCTCGAAGAGCTCGATCTAGTGCTGCTGATGAGCGTCAATCCGGGATTTGGAGGGCAGAACTTCATTCCTTCCTGTCTGCCCAAGATCGAAGCCCTGCGCAAAGAGATCGATCGCCTGGGTCTGAATATTGAGCTGGAAATCGACGGCGGCGTCAAGCCCGCCAACATCGCTGCCATTGCCGGTGCCGGTGCCGATGTCTTCGTCGCGGGTAGCGCGGTGTTCGGCACTTCGAATTATCAAGCGACCATTGCCGAGCTGCGCCGGCTGGCCGAGGCAGGCTGATGCTCGATCCGGTCGCTGTCCGGGCGGCCCTGGCCCGTCATACCTGCCGAACCATCGATCCCGGTGTGTTGCGGCCTGCAGCAGTGTTGCTCACCTTTTACCCCAAGGACAACAGTGACACCCTGCTCTTTACTCGGCGTTCCGAGCATCTGCCCGATCATGCCGGCGAAATTTCCTTTCCCGGAGGTCGCTGGCAGCAGGGGGATGCCGATCTCACCGCCACCGCCCTGCGGGAGACCGAAGAGGAGATGGGGGTTGCGCCGCAGGACGTCACTGTTCTGGGGCGGCTGGATGACTTTGTTTCTGTCTACGGTTATCACGTGACCCCCTTTGTCGGCACCCTGCCGACGGCCTATCCCTTTCGCGTCGACCAGCGGGAGATCGCCGAAGTGATCGAGGTCCCCTTGCAGACACTCTGTGATCCAAAGCTTTATCACACCGAAAGCTGGCAGCACAAAGGGCGTCTGCATCCGGTCGGTTTCTTCTCCATCGGCCAGCATCCGATCTGGGGCCTGACGGCGGCGGTTTTGCGTCAGTTTCTGCAACGTATCGAGGCGATCGACTGGTAACCAAGGAAGGTGGAGCAATGGCGCACAACAGCAGGGGAAATGAGCGATTTTTGCAGCGTCTGGCCGCCGGCCTGATCATCGGCGACGGTGCCATGGGCACATTGCTTTACAACCGCGGAGTACCGCTGGGGCACAGTTTTGAAGCACTCAACCTGAGTCGCCCTGAGCTGGTGCAGGCGGTGCACCGCGATTATGTGGCGGCCGGAGCCCAGCTGCTGGAGAGCAATACCTTTGCCGCCAACCGCCTGGCTCTGGCACCTCTCGGCCTGGACGGGCGCGTCGCGGAAATCAATGCGGCCGGAGTGCGTCTGGCTCGGCAAGCTGCCGGTGCCGATCTCCTGGTGGCCGGAGCGGTCGGCCCTTTGCCGCCTGCCAAAGGCCAAACCGCAGAACTCACCCTGGCCGAACAGCGATCCCTTTTCAGTGAACAGATGACCGCCCTGGCCGAAGCCGGAGCCGATCTCTTTGTTCTGGAAACCTTTTCGATTATTGAGGAACTGGAACTGGCTCTGCAGGTGGCGGCCGATCTCGGACTGCCGGCAGTGGCGCAGATGGCCTTTTTCGAAGAAGGCCGCACCCGCCACGGACTGAGCGCCGAAGAGGTTGCCCGTCGCTTGA
>JAIOSZ010000333.1 GCA_021107335.1 Desulfuromonadaceae bacterium
CATCACCGTATACAGATCGTCGGCGCTGCGAATGCGGCGCTGCAGTTCCAGCAGAGCCTGGCTCATGGTGCTTCCTTCAGCGCCTCGGCGGCAGCTTGCTGGAGTACCCGCAAATCGTCGTCATCGAGTTTTTCGCCCCCCTCTATTCTGGATGTGATCTCCGGCAGCAACACCAGCGCTTCGCAAACCCGATTCTCGGCCCGGGCCATGTCCCCTTCGCCGATGTCGTCGAACAGACCACAATTCACCGCATGCAAAACCATCACCTGCTCGACGGCCGTACGGGGCGCACACTGGCCCTGTTTGAGTACGGCCCGTACCCTCCGACCACGATGCAACAACTGGCTAGTCGCATCGTCGAGACGAGTGCCGAAACGAGCAAAAGCTTCCAATTCGGTGAACTGAGCATAGGCCAGGCGCAGATCACCGACCACGGCGCGATAGGCAGGCAGTTGAGCCTTGCCACCGACTCGGGAGACCGAACGGGTGATATCGACGGCCGGCAGCAGCCCCTTCTGGAAGAGACCGGGGGACAGATAGATCTGACCGTCAGTGATGGAAATCAGATTGGTGGGAATATAGGCGGCAAGATTCTGCGCTTCGGTTTCAATGATCGGCAGGGCGGTCAGGGATCCACCGCCGAATTGCTCCTTAAGCCGGGTGGCCCGTTCCAGCAGTCGCGAATGGATATAGAAGATATCCCCAGGAAAGGCTTCCCGACCGGGGGGGCGGCGCAACAACAGGGACAATTCACGGTAGGCCCGAGCATGGCGGGTCAGGTCGTCATAGACCACCAGCACATCCCGCCCCTGCTCCATAAAATATTCACCAATGGTAGTGGCGGCATAGGGAGCAATGTACTGCTGGCCCGGCGGATCATCCCCTTCGGCGACTACCACCGTGGTGTAATCCATCGCCCCCCGTTCTCGTAACTGGGCCACCACCGAAGCGACACTGGATGCCCGCTGGCCAATGGCACAATAGACACACACTACCCCTTTGTCGTGCTGGTTGAGGATGGTGTCCACGGCCAGGGTCGTCTTACCGGTCTGCCGGTCACCGAGAATCAATTCGCGCTGACCACGACCAATGGGGACCAGGGCGTCGACCACCTTGATGCCGGTCATCAGCGGTTGGGTTACCGGCAGCCGCTCCATGATAGCCGGGGCCGGTCGCTCCAGCGGCCGCCGCTCATGATAGGGAACCGGGCCACTTCCGTCCCGCGCCTGTCCCGTCGGATCAACCACCCGACCAAGGAGCCCCTCTCCCACCGCCACATCCAGCACCCGGTCGGTGCTGACCACCTCATCACCGGCTTGCAAGGCGCTATAATCACCGAGCATGGCCACCCCGATCTCCCGACAGTCGAGGTCAAAGGCCAGCCCCAATACGCCACCGGGGAAAGCCAGCAGCCCTTCGCTACGAACCCTCTGCAAGCCTCGAACCCGGGCGATACCCCGCCCAACATAGGAAAGCCGTCCGACCTGCTGCAGCAGCAGCTGCGGCTCCATAGTGGTCATGGTCCGGCGCAAAACTCCGAGGGTTTCGTCCAGCAAGCCGCTGAAACCGCTCATAAACTCCTCCCTCCCCCTTCCCCAGTCCCGTCAACCTCTTCTAACTGCAGATCGATCTGCCGCTCCAGTTCGGCAAAGTAGCTGTCCACCCCCCAGGACAGCTTCAGTCCGCCGAGAATTAATTCGATACCAAGGGGCATATCGTCGGCGATGCAATAGCTGATCGCCGCGTCTGGACCAACTAGCGGTTGCAGGCCGGCTTCAAGACGGCTACGGATGGGATCCTCCAGGGTTACCGCGCTTCGCACCAGGACCCCAGAGGTTTCCGCCGCCGTGCGACAACTCGACTGCTGCTCCTGGTCCAAAGCGGCGAAACGGGCGACAAAACGCTCCGCTAACAGTGTAGCCAGATCGCAACCGGTCAGATCGTTGAGGGATTTACGGGCGATCTGCAACACTTCGCTACCGATGCGCTTTTTCAGATCAGCCATGAACAGCTGCCGATCTCGACAGACCGCGGCCTTCCAGGCTTCTGCCAATGCGGAGGCCTCGGCTCGTCCCTGGTCGATCAATTGCTGACGGTGCTGCCCAGCTTCTTCGGCTACCTGGCGTAGACTCTCCGTCCGCCTTTCCTCCAGCTCCCGATTCAGGCGCTGATATTCGGCGGCCTCTTCTTTAGCGACCTCATGCTCCTGGCGAGCCTCCTGCAGCCGACCTTCAATGCGGGCCTCGCGCCGCTCCATAGCCTGCAGAATCGGCCCGTAAAGAAACCGTTTTAACAGCCAGATCAGCAACAGAAAGTTGACCGTCTGGGCTGCGACGGTAAACCAGTCGATGAGCATCGTCTAGCCTCCCGCCGACTGGGCGATAAAATGCTGCCAGAAGGGGTTGGCAAAGATCAGAATCATGGCCACGACAAAACAGTAGATGGCCGTTGATTCGACCATCGCCAGCCCGACAAACAGGGTGCGGGTGATGGTATTGGCTTCATCGGGTTGCTGAGCCAGGGCGCTTAAAGCTTGAGCCAGAGCGCGCCCTTCACCGAGGGCCGGGCCAATGGCGCCGATAGCGATACACAGTCCGGCCGAGATAATTGAGGCAACGGCCACCCATCCGAGACTATCCATGTAAACCTCCTTGTCCGTCATCTTCCCGAACCCGTTGCACCTTGGCTGCGGCCGCGATATAGACCGCCGCCAGAACGGCAAAAATATAGGCTTGAATAACGCCGGTTATCAGCCCGAGAAGTTGCATGACCACCGGAAAAAACAGCGGCGTGACCGTCAGCAAAATGCCGGCAATCATACTACCGCTCATGATATTGCCGAAGCGGCGCACCGCCAGAGCCAAGGTACGGGACCGTTCGCCGAGAATGTTAAAGGGCAGCAAGAAGACAGAGGGCTTGATATACATCCCGAAAAAGCCACCCCATCCCCGACGCCGAATCCCCCACCAGGGCACCGCGACAAAAACACTGATCGCCAGAGCCGCGGTGGTCGATAAAGAGCCGGTCGGCGGCCGATAGCCCGGAACCACCGCCAGCAAATTGGCAAACAGCACAAATATAAATAAGGTGCCGAGAAATGGCAGAAACTCCCGGACTGGAGACAGCCCCATATCGGCGATCTGCTGCTCTATTCCAGAGACCAACACTTCGAGCAGATTCTGCCAGCGGCTGAGTTTGCCGTCGTCCCGCAAACGCCGGGTCACCAGGGCCGAACCGACTGTCAGCAGCAACATATTCAGCCAAGTTAGAAGAATGGTGAGGTTGAGCTTGGCGAAGCCTGCCTGCCAGAGGATGATACTATCGGGGCTGAGTTCCATCACGCATCCTGCTTATCATCACGAACCGGTTGCACTCTTGGAGATCGCTTGGCCATCAACCATAGTTGACGGGACACCAGGAAGCCGACACCGGCAGCCAGTAAATCCTCATAGCCCCTGGATGCCAGCAGATAGAAGCCGGCCAACACCAACATCAACCGCAACAATAAACTCAAGCTGTAGAAACGGTAGGGCGTCCGAGTGTTGGCTAATCGACAAACGGTCAGCCACAGCCCGGCAAAGTAACCGGCCCCTAATGCCGCACCGGCAGCCAGCGCCATGCCTAACCCTGTCAGGTCAGTCCCGGTCATCTTGATCCTCCTCGTAAGGTTCACCACGATCCTTGGTAATTTCGCTGCGCTCTCGGCTGACCCAGAACCAGCCATTGAGACAGCCAAGAGCCATTCCGATCACCAGCAACATCAGGGTCCAGGAATAGGGACCGGGCCAGCGCCGATCGACCCAGACGCCGAGGGCCGTCAGACTCACCGTCGGAATAGCCACCGACCAGCCGACCAGGCCGAACATACCCAGACCGAACCAGGCCGGACGCTCTCCCTGCTGTCTAGCCCGCAGAAACCTGCTGCGTCGGGCTACCAAACGGCGGCGAAATTGTTCCTCTGCAAGGGACTTGCCCCGGTCGGCGGGCTGCTTATCGGGATTCATTTCAACTCCATAAAGCGCCGCAAGAAATCGGCTTCCAGCCGGGTCATGGCCGAACGGACCATGCGCTGCTGGTCGTCCATGACGCCGAAACGCTCATCAACAATGTTCAGCAGATCTTCCAGCCGTGGGCCGAACACGGCGTTGCGCACCGAAACGGTCACCTGCGAGCCGTATTTGACCAGCACTCCCTGGTCGATGGCGACAAAACCTTCGACGCCGTCCTGTTCCTCAACAAAATAGAGCAAGCCCGACACCAGGGGAGCAACATAATCAATATGCCTGGGGCGCAAGCAGAAGGACCCGTTTTGTCCCTCGGCGGTCAGACTGGCAACCTGCCGCTCCAACAACACCTCGGTGGGAACTAACACCTTGAGCATCATGAGCTGGCCTGATGCGCCGACTCAGCCTCCTGCAAGCGCCGATCGGCCTCATCGATACCCCCGATCATGAACAGCAGTTGTTCCGGAGCCTCGTTAAATTCATCGTTGAGAATCCGTTCGCAGCCCGTCAAAGCCTCTTCCAAAGCGACACTCCGTCCGTCCAGGCCGGTGAACTGTTCGGTAGTATAGAAGGGTTGAGTAAAAAACCGCTCCAGGCGCCGAGCCCGCATAACCGTGCGGCGATCTTCCCAGGCAAGCTCCTCGAAGCCAAGCATGGCGATGATATCTTTCAACTCTTCGTAACCGGCCAGGGTCTGTCGGACGGCTCGGGCAAGGCCATAGTGACGTTCACCTACCACGCTTGGGGCCAGCATCTTGGAGCCGGAATTCAGCAGGTCCACGGCGGGATAGAGACCTTCCCCGGCCCGTTTACGGGACAGGACGATAGAAGCCGACAGATGGGAAAAGGTATGCACAGCGGCCGGGTCGGTGAAATCGTCGGCCGGTACATAAACCGCTTGAATCGAGGTGATGGCGCCCCGCTGAGTGTTACCGATCCGCTCCTCCAGTTCGGCCAACTCAGTGGCCATGGTCGGCTGGTAGCCGAGCCGCGAAGGCATCATGCCAAGCATCCCCGACAATTCCATCCCAGCCTGAATAAAACGGAAGATGTTGTCGACCAGCAGCAGTACGTCTTGGCCGAGATCGTCGCGAAAGTATTCGGCCATGGTCACCGCCGCCAGACCGACCCGAAAGCGGGCACCGGGCGGTTCGTTCATCTGGCCGAAGACCATCACCGTATTATCCAGAACACCCGATTCCTGCATCTGCCGATACAGTTCTTCGCCTTCCCGGCAACGCTCGCCGATGCCACAAAAAATCGACACGCCTTCGTGGCGACCGACCATGTTGTGAATCAGTTCGGTGATGAGCACGGTTTTGCCGACCCCGGCCCCGCCGAACAGGCCAGCCTTAGCGCCCCGCTCCAGAGGAGCCAGCACATCGATGGCCTTGATGCCGGTAACAAAAATTTCCGCCTTGGTGGCCCGTTCGGCCAGTTCCAGAGGCCGACCATGGACCGAACGGAGCTGAGTATTGGTGACCGGGCCCTGCTGGTCGATCGGCTGCCCGAAAACATTAAACACCCGCCCCAGAATTCCTTTTCCCACCGGCGCGGTCAAAGGCTGATCCGTGGCTCGAACCGGCGCTGCCAGGGCCAGACCATGGGTCGGTGTAAGCGCCGTGCAGCGGACCAGGTGCTCTCCCAGATGCAGAGCTACCTCGACAACAACATCCTGTTCCTCTCCGGCCAACAACAGCGACCTGAGGGGAGGCAGCTTGTCGCTGAAGCGTACATCCACCACGCCGCCGCGAACCGCAACGACCTGGCCGTGGCAGACTTGATTCCCGGTCATGGTCCGTTCTCTCTCTGTTACAGGTGGTTTTCTGATAAAACATCGGCAAAAACGGTTGCAGGCGTTACATAGCTCCAACTAAACCGGTTAACCATCTTAATTCTATCAGGTCAGGACAAAAAGCAAGCCCGTGACGCCTGACTGCCGGTAATGACCCTGATTGGCGCCAACGGCCGACCGGGCCAGACTCAGGGGCCCGAATATTTGGTGCCATGTCGCCCCCTTGACGGTAAAATAGATAAAAAGAGTTCTGCTCACGAACCAAGAGCTGAACCAACCGTTGTCGTTTTTGTCTGGAGATCACTGATGAAGATACTGTCCGGCAAGTCCTGGGGCATAATTCTGTTGCTTTTGCTAATACCCTCGCTGCTTTTTTCTGCCGAAACGGTCGTACCACAAGAGCCGCTACCTCTGCCCGGGACGATAGAAATCATTCCGCGGCTGGGGCTTTTGAACGAGCAGGCATCCGCCCTGCAAGGCCGACTTGTCGGGTTAAGTGAAACAGAGTCCTTTGAAAAACCCCTGGAGACGCTCAGCCAGATACAACAGAAGTTGAGCGAAGGGATCAGCCAGTTCGAAGCCGACGGCTGGAGCTTCGACCGCCTGCTCGCAGGGCGGGAACATGGAGTGGAGCAGAAAGACAATCTCGCCAAATTGCTGAACACCATCTCCGGCCGGCTGCTCGAACTGGACAGCCTGCGTCAAGGCTGGCAGGAGCAGCAGGATTTTTGGGAAGAATGGCTCCGGGCCGGCCTGCCCGATCTTCTCAAAGATCAGCAGGAGACTTTCAGCAAAGCCACCGGCACGATCGAAAGTGCTCTCAATCAGATCAACGCAGCCAGCAAACCCCTGGTGGCGCTGCAGAACGAAGTATTTCAACTGCAGGAGCAGAATCAGCTGTCCCTTGGGAAAATTGAAAAAATGCTGCAGGTCATGCGCGGCAAAACCTTTGAGAAAACCGATAGATCCTTCACCAACCCGTCCTTTTATCGCCAGTTCAACCGGGACCTGATCAAAGAAGCACGCAAGAACCTGCGTCAGGTGACAAAATTCGATAAGAATTTTTTTCGCCAAAAGGGCTGGGTTGTTGCTTTGCAATTTCTCCTCGCCACCGGTCTGGCCGGTTTCATTATGTTCAGGCAAGACAAAGGGCGAGTCTCCGAAGAATGGCAATTTCTTATTGAGCACCCCCTGGCCACCGGGGTATTTGTCGCCGTGGCTGCTCTAAGCTTCCTGTATGGGGCCATCCCCGAACTTTGGCGATTACTGATGATTTTCCTGGCAGCTTTTTCCTCTGCCACTCTGGTTTCGGGCCTGTTGAAAAGTCGCTGTAAGATCCTGATGGCCTATCTGATGGCGACCCTGCTGGTCTTATCCACCGCCATGCAGATTATCGCCCTGCCGACACCGCTCTACCGGCTCTACCTGACCCTGCTCTCTTTAAGCGGGATTCCCTTTCTGCTGCTGCTGGCTGCCCGCTGCCGCCAAACCCTCCATGGCCGGATTGACGGTTTTGTGCTGGCGCTGCGCCTCGGAACGGCTATCCTGAGTCTGGCTTTTCTGGCCCAGTTCGGCGGCTTTATTAACCTTTCGGCACGGCTTTTCGAATCCTCCAACAAAACCGTCTTTCTCGGCCTGTTTGCAGCTATGACCATCCGTCTCTGCCTGGGGGGGCTCGACTATCTGTTCGGGCAGCCATTTTTTCGTCGCCAGCGTTTTTTCAGTCATTTTGGTGATGAACTTCGAGGCCACCTGAAAAAAGCTTTGCAGGTCTTCATTCTCGGCAATTCGTTCCTCTATCTGTTAGTCATCTGGGGGCTCTTCGATGCACCCGGCGAAGCCTGGTCACTGTTCATGCAGTTTGGTATCACCCTGGGGGCAACCAAAGTAACCCTACACATGGTGTTGATCGCTATGCTCGCCATGTATGCCGCAGTACAGATCTCCTGGCTGCTACGCGCCCTGCTAGAATCCGAATTTTTCCCCCGCAGCGCCATCGACCGGGGCATTCGCGACTCGATCAAAAAGCTGTTGCATTACAGCCTGGTTCTTATCGGCTTTATTTTTGCCCTGAGCCTGCTGGGGGTGACCCCGCAAAACTTTGTGGTCTTAGCCGGCGCCTTCGGCATCGGCATCGGTTTCGGACTACAGAATATCGTCAACAACTTCGTCAGCGGTTTGATTTTGCTCTTTGAGCGCCCAATCAAACTTGGCGACATGATCATGGTCGATAATGAATGGGCCTATGTCAGAAATATCGGCCTGCGCTCGACGACCATTGAGACCTTTGATCTATCGGAAATCATTGTCCCCAACTCAGATTTGATCTCACAAAAGGTCACCAACTGGACCCTGTCCAGCGAACAGAGTCGGGTCACGTTACCCATCGGGGTTGCATACGGTAGCGATGTGCAGCTAGTCCTTAAAATTCTAAAAGATTGCGCCGAACGGCACCCACAAGTCCTCAAATCCCCCGAACCTTCGGTCCTCTTTACTGAATTTGGCGAAAACTCCCTCGACTTTCAACTGCGGACCTGGATTGCCAATGCGAACGGCCGACTGGAGGTAAAAAGTGATCTACTGCAAGCTATAGACAAACAGTTCCGCCTGTCCGGGGTAGAAATTCCCTTTCCACAGCGGGATCTACACCTGCGTTCCATTGATGAGGCCCTGCTGGATCGACTTTCCAGCGGTCACAAGGATCCGCAAACCTGAGCTTTCGCAAAGGACTTAACCGAGGCCGGGTTTGTTCACATCAAACAAGCGACCGTGCAGGCTTAAAAAAACTGTCGCCCCCTTGAGGGAACCATCTAAACATGTTACGTTGGCAGCGTTTTTTAACGTCTTTGCTATGAGAGCAAGATGACTAATATACCTCAGACCATGATTCTCGGTACCGGCCGTGCCGTACCGGAAAAAATCCTTACCAATGCCGACCTGGAAAAAATAGTCGACACCAACGACCAGTGGATTGTCGAACGGTCCGGTATTCGTGAGCGGCATGTTGCCGAAAAGGGTGCCCCCCTTTCCGAATTGGCAGCTGAAGCAGCCCGCAAGGCTATTGAAGACGCCGGTCTTGAAGCGAAAGATATCGATCTCATCATTCTCGCCACCGTCACCGGCGACATGAAGTTTCCGGCTACCGCTTGTTTTATTCAAGAACTGCTCGGTGCCAAAAATGCTGCGGCCTTCGACATCGCCGCCGCCTGCTCCGGTTTTATCTATGGACTGCAGATTGCGGACAGCATGATGCGCAACCAGACCTATCGCCACGCCCTAGTTATTGGAGGCGACATACTGACCTCCATAGTTGACTGGGAGGACCGTAATACCTGCGTGCTCTTCGGAGACGGAGCCGGAGCCGTAGTTCTCGGACCCAGCCAGGACGACCGGGGCATTATATCTACCTATATCGGTAGTGACGGCGGTTACAGCAAGTTGCTGTACAATGCCGGTTGCGGCTGCATCAATATGCCGACAGAGGAAAACATCAAGGAAAAAATCCACACCGTGCGCATGGAAGGCAAAGAGGTTTTTCGCCACGCGGTGGTTGCCATGAGCAAAGCCATGAAAAAAGTCCTCAAGCAGGCCGACATGACCAGTGATCAACTGGATCTGGTGATCTCTCACCAGGCCAACCTGCGCATCATTGAGGCCTTGGCCAAACGACTAAAGCTCAACAGCGAACAGACCTATGTCAACGTCGATCGCTTCGGTAACACCTCGGCGGCTTCCATACCCATCGCTCTCGATGAAGCCAGACGAAACGGTGTCATTCAGTCCGGATCCACCATTGGCCTGGTCGCCTTCGGCGGCGGTTTCACCTGGGCGTCCGGGATTATTCGGCTCTGATTTAATACCGCTTTTTATCTAAACAAGTAAAACGAAGGTCCTTTGCCAATCAGGCAAAGGGCCTTCGTTTTTATCCGATGCCGCTTTTTCGACAAAGCCTCACCCTCCCCATAAAAAAAAGGAGCCGGCGCTGGCGCCGACTCCCATGTAGATAATAAATTATAGTTATAACTTATAGAGGTTACCCCCTATTAACCAGCAAAAGGCATCTTCCAAAGAAGCGAACTAAACGCTGGATCGGCAAAAGCCGGAATCATCAGGCCAAGGAAAGCCCAAATGATCAGCGAGTAGGCCAACAGCTTGGCGCTCAGCTTGCCGTAGCAAACCAGGAATACTTCTGCGGTCAGCACGACGTAGCCCGCCGCACAAATGGCAAACCAAGTTGCACCAGCATTCTTGAAGAAGAAGATAAAGACGAAGGAAATGATGCAGGCGACTAGGCTGACGTTACCAACGGCCTTCAAATCTTCCAAGCCGGCCAGCAGAGCATAGGCTACAGTACAGTACAGCAGACCATGAGCAAACAAAAGTGCGCTGACCGCACCTGCACCGAACAGGGCGTGCAGGAATGCGCTCAGAAGAACGCAGCCGCCTACAAATGCAGTAACGGCTCCGGTGCCTTTGGCATCACCATGGCCCAGGTACAGAAATGCTACGGGAATCCACATCGACATGATAAGAATGAGCGTTGGTGCAGTTAACTGAAAAACCATTTGTCTTTCCTCCCATACAGTTGTTAAATAAATATAGCGCTCCTAATCCAATACAACGGCAGACCCTGACCAATACCGACCATCCAACCACTTCATGCCATCGTCTGTACCCTGACCGACCGCTCTCCCAAGCGGTAACCGATCAATGGAACTGTAAAACCATAGCAGCGGTTTTGAAAAATCGATGTCGGCCAAAAGCAGAAGAACATCCGTCCAATCGCAAAAACGATCAATGAACAACATATTCAGGGGCTTGTTCTCTAACAAACGAACTTGCAGATTTCTATCCCGTACCCGGTAAGAATTTCACCTGCACCCCAACAAAAGGACGTCTCTGCCAGTAATACTGCTGGCCTGCTTTGAACATTTCGATCGACCGGGTCCTCAAGTACCGTACCAGATTGCACCCCACGTGACGTAACACCCAACCTGAAACCCCTTAACGGGACCAACCTAGAGTTACGCTTTTCCACTGGCAGATCCTTGCCGGCTCCGATCATCCGAAAATAAACCATTGTTTTAAGTGCTCGCAGTATCGATGCCACAACCACCCCAAAAATGCAAGCGGTTAATTTACATCTATCCCTATTCTTGAGGAAGAAATAAGCCATAATTTCGCCAAATTGCAAGCACTCAATGCCGGCCCAAACTGTCTAAACATTGAGCGTAATGCAACGCTCAACAAATCAACCTCTGGCTGAGGGCTTTTCTCGGACAAATCGCCTATACCATAAACATATCAATATAATATGTATTTTCCTCCCTTCTCTCCCTCCCGACTTTTCCCGGCAACGGGCCTGCATACCCCTTAAACAATTCATGGCAACCCTTAACACCGCCTATCCGTCCGTTCTTCCAATGAACAAACGTGCCCAAACGATTGATAAGACATTGTTCCATTGCTCACCCTAAAAACCAAATCTTGAGACGTCTGCCAGCCATCCTTTGCCTCTCGGCCAGGCACTAAATAAAACAAACTTGGTATTAATTTAAAGATCGCCGTTTTTCCAACGACAATCCATTTTTCTTAACAATGCAGGATTTCTTCTCTGCGACTTTGCCATTTGCCCAACATGCCCGCTATGTTATAGTTTTAAAAGGAATTCATCATTTTCTTCGGAGGTTTTGGTCCCTATGAAAAAGTTAGGTTTTGCCGTACTCGCGGCAATCGCTCTCTGCGGATGCGCCATGTTCACCGCCTGGAAGGCCATTCCACCTCCGGGGGGCTGCGATCAGTGCCATACGTTGCCGATCAATGCCAACTGGACCGTCGCCTACACGCCTGCAACCTTAAGCGATGAAAGCGGCAGGTATTCCTGGCAGACGGAAGCGGCGGTCCTGCCGGAGCAAGAGTCGCCCATGCAGCAACAAAAAGTCTCCGAAGAGCCCTGCTTTCGCTGCCACCGCGGACCGAGCAAAGCTCACACGGAACGCGTGGGACGTTACCACCATTAGCCAGACCATTTAACTTATTAAAAGGACCCTCTCTCACCGGCAGGGTCCTTTTTGCTTTCTCTTTAACGAACAGGTCTTCTTAACGCAGGATACACTGATGCCTATTGTCCGCCACACCAAGATTGTCGCCACCGTTGGTCCCGCCTGCGATTCGGAAGCACAGCTACAGAGGCTGATGGAAGCAGGGGCCGACATCTTTCGCCTCAACTTTTCTCACGGTGATCACGCCAGCAAAACAAGGGTCATCGCACGCATTCGCCGTCTTTCTCAGCGGCGCCGGCGGGCCGTGGCCATTATTGGCGATTTGCAGGGCCCCAAAATACGCATCGGAGACCTTAAAAACGACGCAGTAACGCTTTCAGACGGCCAGGACCTGCTGCTTTCGATGGAAGAACTGATCGGCAATAGGCAGCGCATTCCGGTGCGCTTTGCCGAATTGGCCAACGAGGTCCAGGCGGGCCAGCGCATCCTCCTCGACGACGGCCTGATAGAGCTTGAGGTCCGTGCCATCACCGACGGCGAGGTTCGCTGCACGGTTCGCAGCGGCGGCTTACTGAAGAGCCGCAAGGGGGTCAATCTGCCTGAAACCCGCCTGTCGCTACCGGCCTTCACAGAGCAGGACCGAAAAGACATCGACTTTGCCATTGCCGCCGACCTCGACTACCTGGCCCTGTCCTTTGTGCGCACCGCCGCCGATATACAGGCCCTGAAAGAGCATCTTCGTACCCTTGAATCCGACATGCCGATTATCGCCAAGATCGAAAAGCCCCAAGCCGTCGCTGACTTTGCGGCGATTCTTAAAGCCGCCGATGGCATCATGGTGGCCCGAGGCGATCTGGGGGTTGAGATCGGCCCGGAACAGGTCCCGCTGATCCAGAAGCAGATCATTCGCCAATGCCGCGAAGCGGGCAAACCGGTTATCACCGCCACCCAGATGCTCGAGAGCATGGTCAGTCAGCCGCGACCGACCCGGGCCGAAGCCTCCGATGTAGCCAATGCAATCCTCGACGGCAGCGACGCAATCATGCTTTCAGCGGAGACGGCTGTGGGGAAATATCCTGCGGAAGCCGTCGCTTTCATGGACCGCATGGCACAACGGGTTGAAAACGACCCGACATTGCATAGCTCGATCTTCAATTTCTATCCGGCCGACAGCGGCTCACGCAGCCTGTCCGATGCGATCGGCGAGGCGGCCTGCCGGACCGCGACCAGCATCGAAGCCGCGGCCATTCTGGCCTTCACCCAGTCGGGCGCCACCGCCGCTCGAGTGGCCCGCTACCGCCCGGCCAACCCCGTCTATGCCATCACCCCTTCGCGCAGCGTGCGCCGCAGACTAACCCTGTATGCCGGTGTCCGTTCCCTGCAGGTCGATTTTCAGGGGGACACCGAGGCCCAGATTCGCTCTTTGGAAAAAGCGGTCCTTGAGGCGGGCGCCCTGAACCGAGGGGACCTGGGCATCATCACCATGGGCAGCCCTTTAGCCGCCCAGGGAACCACCAATCTGATGAAGGCCCACCGACTCGGCGACAGCTTTGATGAACCGGTCGACTGAGGACGTCTTGACCCCACCCCCCCTGCTGGCTTATGCTCCAGCTTCAATCGACCGCGAAAGGCTTCAACCATGAACAAAAAAGCGATAATACTCTACAGCGGCGGGCTCGATTCAACCACCTGCCTAGCCATTGCCCGGGCCGAAGGCTTTGCTCCCTACACCATGAGCTTCGATTATGGCCAACGGCATACCGTGGAACTGACCAAGGCGGCCCACTACGCCCCCCAACTCGGCGCCATTGACCATCAACTGGTCAATATCGATCTGCGCCGTATCGGCGGCAGCGCTTTGACTTCCGACCTGGCGGTACCCAAAAACATTGTCGACGAGGGCATTCCGATTACTTATGTGCCGGCGCGCAACACCATCTTTCTCTCCTTTGCCCTGGCCTGGGCCGAGGTGCTCGGCGCTTTTGACATCTTTATCGGCGTCAACGCCCTCGACTACTCGGGCTATCCCGACTGCCGGCCGGAATATATCGCCGCCTATGAGACCATGGCTAACCTGGCCACCAAGGCCAGCGTTGAAGGCGAGGGGCGTTATCGCATTCACACCCCGCTGATCGCTCTCACCAAGGCCGAGACTATTCGTCGAGGCTTGGATCTGGGTGTCGACTATGCCCTGACCCATTCCTGCTACGATCCGACTTCCGATGGCCTAGCCTGCGGCGCCTGCGATTCCTGTCGCCTGCGGCTCAAGGGCTTTCGCGAAGCCGGAATCGAAGACCCTGTACCCTATCTCCAGAAAGAGCAGTAGACCATGAGCACCATGCGCGACATACAGATGGAGCGGGACACCCGCAACATTCCCATCGACAAGGTAGGGGTCAAAGACATCCGCTATCCCATCGTGGTGATGGACAAAAACAAGGATCAGCAGCACACCGTGGCCCGCATCAACATGTATGTGGATCTGCCCCACCATTTCAAGGGCACCCACATGAGCCGCTTCATCGAGATCCTTAACCAGTACCGCGGCGAAATTACCATGCGTAACATGGGCAGCATCCTGCAGGAGATGAAGGACCGCCTGGAAGCGACCTGCGCCCACCTGGAGATGGAATTCCCCTATTTCATTGAAAAGGAAGCTCCGGTCTCCAAAGCCCGCAGTCTGATGGAATACCAATGCCGGCTGAGCGGCACCCTGGACGAGCACAAGGATTTCGTGCTCGGCGTGGAAGTACCGATGACCTCACTCTGCCCCTGTTCCAAGGAGATCAGTCAGCGGGGTGCGCACAACCAACGCAGCGCGGTGCGGGTCGAGATCCGCTCGGAGAAATTCGTCTGGATCGAGGACCTGATCAGCTGGGTGGAAGACTGTGGCAGCTCCCCAGTCTACTCCCTGCTCAAGCGTGAGGACGAAAAAGCGGTCACCGAGCAGGCCTACGACAACCCCATGTTCGTCGAGGACATCGTGCGGGCGGTGACTGAAAAGTTAAAAAGCGTGGAGGGCATTCAGTGGTTCCGGGTCGAATGCGAAAACTTCGAGTCGATCCACAACCATTCCGCCTATGCCCTGGTGGAACACCCCTCGGCCTTTCCCGGCCCCCTCTGCACATCGAGCGAAAGCTAAAGGACCGATGTCGAACCGAATTCTGGGGATATTTGCCAAGCAACCGGTTGCTGGCCAGGTCAAGACCCGCCTCTGCCCTCCCCTGAGTCCGCAACAGGCGGCGGAGCTCTACCACATCTGCCTGCAGGAGACGGTCGCTGCCATGGCCAAAGCACCGGCGGAGCGGGTACTCTTTTACGACGGCGATGTTACCTACTTCAAGACGGCCTTCCCCGGACTGCGCCTCATTCGACAAAGCGACGGTGACCTAGGCAGGCGCATCGACTGCGCCCTGCGCCAGCTCCTGGCCGAGGGCAACCGGACAGCGG